>NZ_OOGT01000029.1 GCF_900323515.1 Acinetobacter stercoris
ATTCTCATTCATTCACGATTTATCCTTATTTAAAATTTATACTTTTTAAAATTTTCAATATTTTGCAGAACTTGAGACTATGCCAAAAATAAAACCTGCTAAAGCGATTACGATTGTAATATGTATCGTTATCATTGCAGCCCTAGGGTGGGTAATGCTAAAACCTAAAAAAGTACAGCCTCAATATATCACAGCTGAGGTCACTCGCGGAGATCTAGAAGATTCTGTACTTGCAACTGGTGATCTTGAAGCGACCAAAATGGTCAGTGTCGGGGCTCAGGTATCTGGTCAGGTCAAAAAAATGTATGTCAAATTGGGAGATCAGGTTAAACAGGGCCAACTTATCGCTCAAATTGATTCAGTTCGTCAGACTAACGACTTAAAAACTGCTGAAGCCAGTATTAAAAACCAAGAAGCACAACTTGCAACAAAACAGGCAACCCTGGTAAAAGCTGAAGCTGAATATAAACGCCAACAAGCCATGTATTCCCAGGATGCAACGTCAAAAGCAGAACTAGATGCTGCTGTAGCTGCTTATAAAACAGCTCAGGCGGATATCGCATCGATGAATGCCCAAATTGAACAATCAAAACTCACATTAGCAACAGCAAAAGAAGACTTAGGCTATACGCAAATTGTTGCGCCGATGGATGGAACAATTGTTGCAATTGTGACTGAAGAAGGTCAAACCGTAAACGCCAACCAAAGTGCGCCAACAATTGTAAAACTTGCAAAACTGGACACGATGACAATTAAAGCTCAAATTTCTGAAGCTGATGTCATGAAAGTTCAGGAAGGTCAAAAGGTTTATTTTACAACATTGGGAGATAGTGAGAAAAAACGTTACGCGACTTTACGTCAGATCGAACCTGCTCCAGACTCCATTAAAACTGAAACGACCAGCAATAATTCATCGTCATCATCGTCTAGTACGGCGGTGTATTATAACGCTTTATTTGATGTGCCAAATGAAGATGGCAAACTTCGTATCGACATGACTGCACAAGTTTATATTATCCTAAACGATGCAAAAAATGTTTTGACTGTCCCTGCTTCTGCTTTACAAACTTCTAATCGCGCACAAAAACCAAGCAATGCACCTACATCGGAACAATCAAATAATAAGCCAAAAGGTGATAGAGACCCTTCAATGAAGCCTGTCCGTCTTGAATTAACTGCTGATGAAAAAGCCTTAATTGATCAGGGTAAAGCTTCTACAGCAATGGTTCGGGTTTTACAGGCCGATGGCTCCGTGAAACGTCAACAAGTCCTGATTGGCTTAAATAACCGCGTAACAGCACAAATTTTACGAGGCTTAAAACAAGGCGAACAGGTCATTATTGCTGATGGTGCAGATTCATCAAATGACTCTGCGAAACGTAGTAACCGCGGTGGTCCAATGAGAATGTAATGATGAATCAGAATAAACAGCCTCTGCTCGAGGTCGACAATCTGATTCGTGAATTCCCTGCTGGCGAATCCACTGTTCAGATTTTAAAGGGCATTGATCTCAAAATTTATCCAGGTGAACTAGTTGCAATCGTTGGTCAGTCTGGTTCTGGTAAGTCTACACTCATGAACATCCTGGGCTGTTTAGACAAACCGACTTCTGGTAGTTATAAAGTCAATGGTCGTGAAACTGGTCAACTCGAGCCTGATGATCTGGCACAATTGCGCCGCGAATATTTTGGATTTATTTTCCAGCGTTATCATCTATTAGGTGATTTGACAGCCGCTGGTAATGTGGAAGTTCCTGCTATCTATGCAGGCGTTAATCCAGCAGCTCGCCAGGAACGCTCCAATGAATTGTTGACAGAGTTAGGCCTAGGAGACAAAACCAAAAACCGCCCTAGCCAATTATCGGGTGGACAACAACAACGTGTTTCTATCGCACGTGCTCTCATGAATGGTGGTGATGTGATTCTTGCCGATGAACCGACAGGTGCATTGGATAAGAACAGTGGTGTCGAAGTGATGCGTATCTTGCGTGAACTTAACGCCAAAGGTCACACCATCATTTTAGTGACCCATGATATGAATGTTGCAAAAAATGCAACTCGTATTATTGAGATCAGTGATGGAAATATTATTTCCGATCAACCGAATACCCCTGAAACTGATGATATTATTGATCTGGGTGCAGAGGTAGACAAAACAGAAAAACAGAAAAAATCATCTGTTTGGCGCTCAGCACTCGACCGATTTGGTGAAGCATTTAACATGGCGTTACTCGCTATGAATGCACATCGTATGCGAACATTTCTCACCATGCTTGGTATTATTATCGGGATTGCTTCTGTGGTATCAGTTGTCGCACTGGGAAATGGCTCACAGAAACAGATTCTTGAAAATATCAGCAGTTTGGGAACCAATACCATTACGGTTTATCAAGGACGTGGTTTTGGTGACAATTCCAAAACAGCACAACTCAAAACATTGGTACCTGCAGATGCAGAAGCCCTGTCTGAACAACCCTATGTTGATGGTGTTAGTCCTTCGGTCAACACAACATTAACTTCACGTTATAAAGACACTGAAGCCTCTGTCACAGTCAATGGTGTGAGTGCAGACTTTTTCTATGTTAAAGGGATGACTTTCCAGTCTGGACAACCCTTTGACAAACAAAGTGTGACTGAACGTGCTCAGGATGTAGTGATTGACTCCAATACCCAAAATACCTTTTTTTCTGATGGTACAAATCCTGTAGGAAAAGTAATCTTGCTAGGAAGCGTTCCGAGTCGAATTATCGGTGTTATTGATGTCCAAAAAGGGATGTCTAATTCGGACAGCCTGAATGTTTATCTTCCCTATTCTACCGTGATGAGCCGTATGCTGGGACAGTCCAATGTACGTAGTATCATTGTACGAGTCAAAGATGAATATTCGAGTGCCGCTGCTGAAAATGCCATTTTGACATTGCTTGAACAACGTCACGGCGCACAGGATGTATTTACGCAGAACTCGGACAGTATCCGAGAAACCATTGAACAAACCACAGCGACCATGACTTTACTGGTTTCTGCAATTGCCGTGATTTCTCTGGTCGTTGGCGGCATTGGTGTAATGAATATCATGCTGGTTTCTGTTACAGAACGAACTCAGGAAATTGGTGTTCGCATGGCTGTCGGTGCACGCCAAAGCGATATTTTACAACAGTTTCTGATTGAAGCCATTTTAGTCTGTATTCTTGGCGGTATTTTAGGTGTACTCCTCTCTTTAGGGATTGGACAGCTCATTGGTCATTTTGCTACAGGTACATTCCAGATGGCATATTCTACTGGTTCGATTATTGCAGCATTTGTTTGCTCAACACTCATCGGTGTGGTCTTTGGATTTATCCCTGCACGTAATGCTGCTCAGCTTGATCCTGTTGATGCACTTTCACGTGAATAAAACTTGAGAATAAGGAAAATAATATGCACATGAATTACAGTAAGCTTATATCTGCCTTCATTCTCTCTGGCTCACTGGTTGGCTGTGCTGCAGTGGTCAAAACACCTTATGAAGCACCAAAAGTCATGACACCGAGTTCTTTTGCTTATGATCAAAGCAAAATGAATCAGCTTCATGCAGATTTATATGCTGATCAATGGTGGACATTGTTTGGCGATCAGCAACTCAATCAGTTGGTCAACGAAGTTCTAACCAGAAATACCGATTTAGCTGTAGCAGGAATCAACTTGCAACAAGCGCGTTTAAGAGCTGGTTTAGCTCGTGACCAGCAACTTCCTCAAGTCAACGCTGGCGGTTCAACTGGTCATAGCTTTGACTTGGGCTCAAGTCGTGACTCTGACAATGGTATTTCCTTAAATGCAGGTGTGAGCTATGAACTTGATCTGTTTGGCAAGCTTGCCCGACAAACTGAGGCATCTAAATGGGAGGCTTTAGCCACAGAACAAGATCTGCAAGCCACTGGCCAGACGCTAATAGGTACTACAGCTAATCTATATTGGCAACTGGGTTATTTAAATGAACGCTATGCAACAGCCCAGCAAAGCTTAGCGACAACACAAAAGCTTTATGAACTGGTCCGTACCCAATACAAGGCAGGTGCAGTATCAGGACTCGATCTGACTCAGGCAGAGCAGTCTGTGCAAAGTCAAAAAGCGACCTTAAGCCAAATAGATCAGCAACGTGTTGAAGCTCGTACTGCGCTTGCAGTGCTGTTACAAATTCCAGTCCAGCAGCTGAATATTCAGGAACCCTCTCGTTTACCTGAAGCTAGCTTACCCAATGTTTCAGCAGGTCTACCTGCAGATATTTTATCGCGCCGTCCAGACCTGCAAGCTGCTGAATTGCGTTTGCGTGAAGCTTTAGCAACAAAAGATGCGACCAAAGCCAGTTACTACCCTTCTATCAGCTTAACTGGAAGCCTGGGCTCAAGCAGTACCTCTTTAACAGAACTTGTTAAGAACCCTGCTCTCGCTTTAGGCGCAAGTTTAAGTCTGCCATTTTTGCAATATAACCAAATGCAAAAAAACCTGAAGATCAGTGACCTGGATTATGAAAAAGCGATTGTTCAATATCGTCAAACCTTATATCAAGCATTTGCAGATGTAGAAAATGCCTTATCTAACCGTACCGAACTAGATAAACAGGTCGCATTGCAAAAAAGGAATCTGGAACTGGCAGAAAAAACTGAGCGTCTTAACGAAGTTCGCTATAAGAATGGTGCGGTACCCTTAAAAAATGTGCTGGATGCACAAGAAACTACACGAAATGCTCGCTTGTCATTAATACAAACCAAGCAAAGTCAATACAATGCTTATGTCACTTTAATGCAGGCACTAGGGGGGAGTCCTATAAAGGCTTTGCCTTAAAGCACCCATCAAAAAAAGCACCTTTGAAAGGTGCTTTTTTACTTTGGGAAATGAGTGAATTAATCATTCATTAATGATGCACTCATACCCACAGTATTAAAGCCTGCATCAACATATAAAATTTCACCTGTAATCCCATTTGCCCATGGTGAACAAAGGAACAATGCAGCATTACCTACATCTTCAATCGTTACATTACGTTTTAAAGGTGCAACTTGTTCATTTACATCCAGCATTTTACGGAATGACTTAATCCCGGATGCAGCCAATGTGCGGATTGGACCCGCCGAGATTGCATTTACACGGATTCCTTCTGCGCCAAGACTTGATGCCAGATAGCGTACCCCTGCTTCTAAAGAAGCTTTAGCCATACCCATAACGTTATAGTTTGGCATTACACGTTCAGAACCCTGATATGTCAAAGTTAGTAAACAGCCCTGACGAGCAAGTAATAATGGTTTAGCTGCACGCGCCATGGCAACAAAGCTATATGCACTGATGTCGTGTGCAATTTTAAAACCTTCACGGTCAGTTACATCAGTGAAGTCACCATCTAAAGTATGTGCAGGAGCAAAACCGATAGAATGAACGACTCCATCCAGACCATCCCAATGTTTTGCTAGCTCTACAAATGTATTATCAATATCAGCGTCTACCGCAACGTCACAAGGTAAAACGATCGTAGAACCAAATTGCTCAGCAAACTCGTCCACACGTTTTTTTAACTTTTCATTTGGATATGTAAATGCAAGTTCTGCACCTTCACGATGAAGCGCCTGTGCAATACCAAAAGCAATTGATAATTTACTTGCAATACCAGCAATCAAAAAGCGTTTACCCGCTAAAAGTCCTTGTGCCATTGAGATCTCACTTGAAAATAGTTTTAAAGCATAATGCCAAGTCTTGAGCAAATGCGAAATTGCATAATGCACCTTTTTTTGGTTGTTTAGTAAATTCATAAAAAAATCGCCTCAAATGAGACGATTTTTTCTTACAGACTGGATTTACTTTAGTTACGAACCAAACCAATCAAACGCAAAAATGAAATATACATCCATACCAAAGTTGCCAATAAGGCGATACCACAAAGCCATTCAAATGATTTTGGAGCACCTTGAGCTGCTGCATTTTCGATAAGATCAAAGTCCAGGATCAAATTAAGTGATGCAATGACTGCAATGAAAACTGCCAAGCCTATACCTAACCAGTTACTTTCAAAGATATATGGAATACTTGAGCCAAATGCCAGACGCATCACCAACTGAACCACAAAAACCAGACAGATCGCAATGGTTGCAGACATCACGATTGATTTAAATTTTTCAGTCGCGCGAATAATACGGAAACGATATAAACCGAACATCACCAGTGATGTGACAAATGTTGCCAATAATGCCTGTAAAGGGGCACCAGGATATTTCACTTGGAATATTAATGAAACACCCCCTAAAAATGCACCTTCAAACAATGCATAAGGAATCGCAAGTGTCCGGGCTGTTTCCGGTTTAAATGTGCAAATCAAAGCCAGAACAAAACCGCCAATCGCACCCACTATAGCTCCTGCTTGAGCAATAGCAAAATTGGCAGTCATGGCGCAATAAAGGAAAAATGCAATACCCACTACTGCAGAGATCACGGTGAGCATAACGGATTTTTGTACAGCGCCCTGTACTGTCATGGGTTTGTTGAAATCACTATAGGTTTCAACACGCGTCAATATTGGATTATTACTTTGCATGTATAAACTCTTTATAATCTTTTANATATAAGGGAATAATAAAACGATTTTTTTTCAAATGAATGTAGGAGCTGCTTATTTTTGTAACCAGATATCAAAGCAGATTAAATTCAGTATTTATTTAACATATCAAATAAGTATAGCTTAAAAAAGGGGCATATTGCCCCTGTTTGGAAATTTCACTTATTATTTATGATCAGTATTCGAAATAAAGAAATATTCTCGATAATATTTCAACTCAGCAATTGAGTCACGAATATCATCCATTGCCAAATGTGAGGCATTTTTCTTCAAACCACTCATAATTTCTGGACGCCAGCGTTTTGCAAGCTCTTTGACTGAAGATACGTCCAAATTACGATAATGGAAGAATTGTTCCATTTCTGGCATCAAACGATGCAAAAAACGGCGATCCTGACAAATTGAGTTTCCGCACATTGGAGATGTTTTAGGATTGACCCATTTTTTCAGAAATTCCAGAGTCTGTAATTCTGCATCACGAGCGGTTAACTTGCTACGGCGAACACGTTCGATCAATCCTGACTGTCCATGCTGTTTAGTATTCCACTCATCCATCGCGTTTAAGATTACATCAGATTGGTGTACAGCCAACACTGGTCCTTCCGCTAAAATATTCAGGTGATCATCCGTTACAATTGTTGCAACTTCGATAATTTGATCATTGTCAGTATCAAGACCTGTCATTTCAAGGTCAATCCAGATTAAGCGGGTGTCAGGGGTGCTGCTCATATGATGCAATCTTATTAGGCAATAAAAACATTAATAGTAGCAAATTTATTACATCTCTGCTGTAATTCCTTGCCCCATCATGCTATTTTTGCTTTCCTAATATCATGGTTTTTAGGGTATGAATGGCTTTAATTCGTAAACGTCGCCTAACCGAACAGCAACAGCGCCGTATTCAGAAACAGCAAAAAACACGTCAAGAAGACATCGACACTTCCAACGATCTGGAAGGTCTGGTTGTTCAGCATTATGGACGACAGCTCGAAGTACAAGCCTTATCTATACCAAGTGATCATCCTGACAAACCCCAAGTTGCTTTGGGTGAGCCAGAACCCTTTTGGAAACCCATTGAATTAGGTAGCGTATGGCGTTGTCATACCCGAACCAATCTGGAAATGCTGGTTACAGGTGATAAAGTAAAATGGCAGGCTGATCCCAATACTGGTTTAGGTATTATCACAGCGATCCAGCCTCGAAGCTCACTACTGACTCGTCCAGACCGCTATCATAAAGTTAAACCAGTTGCAGCAAATATCAGCCTGATTGTCATTGTATTTGCGCCATTGCCTGAACCTGCTCCAACACTCATCGATCGCTATTTGGTCGCATGCAATGATGCAAATATCCCTGCATTGTTAGTACTCAACAAAACGGACTTACTCAAAGAAAATGATCCCATTCTGACAATGGTTCAGGAATACCGAGATCTAGGTTATGAAATCATACTGACACAATCAAATGGTGATTTAAGCGAATTTAGACAACGGCTGGATAATGAAACTGTAGCTTTCGTAGGTCAGTCAGGTGTTGGTAAAAGCTCACTGATCAATAGCATCATTCCCAATGCAGAACAAAAGACCAATATTATTTCTGAGAACTCGGCTTTGGGGCAACATACAACCACATCGACCCGACTGATTCGATTTGGAGAAAATGGTGCACTCATTGATTCACCTGGAATCCGTGAATTTGGGCTCTGGCATTTAGATCTTGAAAAAATTGATTCGGGGTTCCCTGAAATCTCTGAACAAATCGGACACTGCCAATATCGCAACTGTACACATACCCATGAGAAAAAGTGTGCATTAAAGCAGTCTGTCGAAAATGGACAAATATTAGCTAGACGATTAGACAGTTATCTACGTTTGGTTGATGAAATTACTGAGGCGCAACAAAAAAATTAGTTTTCTTGCAATTCGGACTTGAAGCGGTGATTTTGATCACCATATATATACGCTATACTCGATGCAATTATGATTGTAATAAGGTGACTTGTGGAACGTTGGTTTGAATTTATGGGGAATCACCCCTTCTTGTTTGGTATTTTAGGGGTTCTTATTGTTTTGTTTTTCATTTTTGAAGGACAACGCAATGGTCGCAAAATTTCACCACAATCACTGGGTATTTTAGTGAAAGCTAAAAATGCGATGTTGATTGATCTGCGTGATGCGAAAGATTTCCGTGAAGGTCATATCAGCGGTAGTCGTAATATTCCATATAGCCAGATTACAAGTCATAAAGAAGAGTTAAAATCGGCTGATCGTCCGATTGTATTTATTTGCAATTTAGGTCAGGTTGCAGGCAGCGCATTGCAACAGGTTGGTCATACAGATAGTTATCGTCTCGATGGTGGTATTAGTAACTGGAAAGCTCAAGGCTTACCATTAGTTAAAAGCAAATAAGCTTAGGGAGTGTTTTATGACGACTGAAGTAACGATTTATTCAACTACTTTCTGTCCTTATTGTGTCCGTGCAAAACAACTTCTTGAACGAAAAGGCGTAGATTTTAAAGAAATTAATTTATCTAATGAAGCACCTGAAGTTCGTATTGAGCTTATGCAGCGTACAAATCATCGAACTGTACCGCAAATTTTCATTAAAGATCAATTTATCGGTGGGTTTGACCAACTTTACGCATTAGAAAAAGACGGCAAACTTGACGAATTATTGGCATAACTTAAACTTTAATCCTCCTAATTTAAGGAATAAAAAATGAGTGAAGAACAACAAGTTCAACCACAACTTGCTTTAGAGCGTATTTACACTAAAGATATTTCTTTTGAAGTACCTGGGGCTAGCGTTTTTACCAAAGAGTGGACTCCTGAACTTAACATTAACCTGTCTTCTGCAGCAGAAAAAATTGATCCAACACATTTTGAAGTTGCTTTAAAAGTTGTTGTTCAAGCAAATAATGCTGGTGATACTGCTTTTATCGTTGATGTAACTCAGGCGGGTATTTTCTTAATCGAAAATATTGAAGAAGATCGTCTTCCATACATTCTCGGTGCGTACTGCCCTAACATTCTGTTCCCGTTCTTGCGTGAAGCTGTGAATGACCTTGTAACCAAAGGTAGCTTCCCTCAATTACTACTTACTCCAATCAATTTTGATGCAGAGTTTGAAGCAAACATGCAACGTGCTCAAGAAGCTGCTGCAGAAGGTCAAGCTTAATTTGACTTTGGCTTTAAAGACCGCTTCGGCGGTCTTTTTTATTGCTGATTTATTTTACTGGCCTCCCAGGCAATTATCGCTGCTTTACGGGCACTTCCCCAGTGATAGTCCCCCAATATACCTGTAGATTGAATAACTCGATGACATGGAATCAGGTAGGCAACAGGATTGGAGCCTATCGCACTACCCACTGCTCGTGAAGCTTTGGGATTTTCAATCTCTGCCGCTATACGGGCATAAGTTGAAAGCTGACCTGATGGAATTTTTAACAAACTCTCCCACACTTTAAGCTGAAAATCTGTTCCTTTCAGATGCAGTTTGATTCTTGATAATTCATTTACTTCTAAAGAAAAAAGAGCCAATGCATTGTGTTGCAACTCATCTGATTGTTCTATCAACCTTGCATGAGGAAACTTATTTGACAAATCATTTAATCCCTCCCTTTTACTTGTTATAAAAGACAGGTAACAGATGCCTTTTACAGTTGAAGCAATCAATACATTGCCAAAAATGCTTTCTGCATATTGATAATTAATTATTAAATTTTCTCCACCATTTTTATACTCTGCTGGTGTCATACCTTCAATCTGAATAAATAAATCATGCAAACGGCTAGTACTGGAAAGTCCTGTCTCAAATGTTGCATCTAATATGCTGTTATGCTGATTTTGCTTTAAAATTTTTTTCGCATATTCCAGACTGATATATTGCAGAAACTTTTTTGGGCTGACACCAGCCCATTCACTAAATAGACGCTGAAAATGACTCGGACTTAAATGAATATGCTTAGCAATATCCTCCAGATTTGGCTGATCTTTAAAGTTATTCTGGATATATTTTATTGCTTGAGCAATTCGTTCAAACTGGTCATTATTCATCGTTTTTTCCAAACAATTTTCATTTAAATACTAGAGTAGCAAACCCAGTAAAAAACCAAAATCCAGTTCTTGCTGTCTTACACCGATAAAAAAACCGCAAACTAAATTGCGGTTAGTATTTTCATTCCGATTAAAAATTATTTATATAATTTATGATTTTGGTCACGGATCAACAATAATTTTTTGCCTTCTAACTTTGCCTGATCCAATTTACCGGCATCAACTAAAGTTTTAGTTTTATCAACTTGCACAACCAGTTGCTCTAACCCTGACTTATAGCCTTTCACCTCTGGGCTATTATCTGACTTGCCAATCAATTTCATTGGTGTAGATTTTTTAGAATCTAATGCAGCTAACCGGATTTGATCAAGTGCTTTGTTGGCATCAACTGCTGTCCTGGCATCGTTAAAAGCTTTGTAGCTAGTCGCGATATTAACCATATTCTGTTCTAAAGGTGCAGCTATTGTAAAATGACTAAGTCCTAACATGCCTAAGCCAATTATACTTAACAAACTTTTTTGAATCATTTTTAGATATCCTATCAAGTGGCTATTTTCGTGTTTTACTACGCTTATGGCTTTTTTCAAGATAATCGAGAATATAAAAAAAATGCAACTTCATAAGCTGCATTTCATTTTTAAATTTGTATCCACAATCTTAAACTGGCGTTTTATTTTGCTGCAATGCTTCGGAAATAGACTCAACCAGTTGTTGTGCAATTTCCTGTTTTGATGCTTTTTCCAGATCGCGTTTTTCCATATGATATTTTTCCGCAAAAAATACAGTCATGGCATTTTCATCTGAAGCAAACCCGATATCCGAACGTGATACATCATTACACGCAATCATATCCAGTTTCTTCGCGATCAACTTGCCGGTTGCATATTCCTCAACATTACGTGTTTCTGCAGCAAAACCTACCATGAAAGGTCTTTTGTCCTGTTTGGCAATAGTCGCAACAATATCTGGATTTTTCACAAGTGAGACATCTAGCTCATCGCCTGATTTTTTAATTTTATGTTCTGAGACTTGTGCAACCCGATAATCCGCAACTGCTGCTGTAGCGATAAAAATATCACAGCCCTCTTCCAGCATTTGCATACTCTCATCCAGCATTTGCAAGGCAGAAGAGACTTTAACTCTTTGCACACCATTCGGTGTATCCAATGCTACTGGTCCTGAGATCAATGTCACTTGCGCACCTGCTGCATAACATGCAGCTGCAATCGCAAACCCCATTTTTCCTGTACTATGGTTTGAAATATAGCGGACTGGGTCTATGGCTTCACGTGTAGGTCCCGCAGTAATCACTACACGTTTTCCTGCCAATAAACCAAATTTTTCTGCAATTGCACGTTGTTGTTTATGGAAATATTCCATAACTTGATAAGCAAGATCTTCCGGTTCAGGCATACGCCCCAAGCCAACATCTCCACAGGCCTGTGAACCAGATGCAGGCATGATGATATGTACACCATCTTCTAACAATGTAGTCAAATTACGCTGCGTTGCTTTAGCTGCCCACATTTGCTGATTGGTTGCAGGAGCAACCCACACAGGTGCACTGGTTGCCAAATAAAGTGTTGTTAACAAATCATCTGCAATACCACATGCAAATTTCGCCAAAATATCGCAACTGGCAGGAGCAACCAAGATAAGATCTGCCCAACGGGCAAGCTCTATATGCCCCATGCCTGATTCAGCTTCTGCATCGAGCAGTTCAGTATGGACAGGATGACCTGATAGTGCCTGAAATGTTAAAGGTGTAATGAATGCTTGAGCTCCCTTGGTCATGACCACTCGAACATCAAAGCCAAAATCTTTTAAACGGCGTACCAGAATTGCACTTTTATATGCGGCAATACCGCCTGTAACAGCAAGAATAATTTTTTTACTAGACATAACACTGAGATCAAAGCTCACAATCAAGTCACCTTTTTGTTGCAGTGGCGCTCACAATATCATTAAATAATCGTTATCCCAAGTAATTCATATGGGAAAAATGAATAGTAAAATAATTTCAACTTGTGAAATACAATGAATAATTCAATTAAATTTNGGCCTGAACATGAACGGCCGAGGGAACGCTTACTTAAGCATGGGGCGCAAAGTTTATCTGATGCAGAACTGCTGGCGATATTTTTAAGGTCTGGTTCAAAACAGCATTCTGCTGTAGAGCTGTCCCGTCTCCTGATTCATCACTTTGGTGGATTGAACCCTATTTTCGATGCGTCCATTGAAGATTTAAGTCAATTTCATGGCATCGGTGCGATGAAATATTCACAGCTCATGGCGGTTAAGGAGCTGGGGCGACGCTATCTCAATTATCATATTGAACACAGTGACCAGTTTGACCGATCTGATCTTATTCAAAATTATTTGCGATACGAACTGCTTGCTGATCAGCAAGAGATCTTTGCTGTGCTTTGTCTGGATGCCGAACTTAGAAAAATCAGTTTTAAAAAATTATTTTTTGGTTCATTAAATTACTGCAATATTTCAATCAACCAGCTACTGCGCTATAGCCTGATGCAGCATGCCGTACACATTGTTATTGCACACAACCATCCACAAGGTACAGCCCAGCCATCTGAACAGGACTTAATCCTGACCCAAGAAGTTTTCAGGGCATGCCAGTTGATCGAAATTCATTTACTTGATCACATCATCATTTCTTCAAACCAAACTTTTTCTTTTGCAGAACACGATTTGTTTTCTGGCTTTGATTGATTTGAAAATAGCATTGACAAGTTGATTTGAAATGATGAAGATCACTTTAAAATTTATTGATTGAAACAGTTCACATGATTGTTCGGGAACAAAACGATACTCTCAAATTATTATTTTCATGGCGAGGCACGATTTTACCTAAAGTTTTACCCCCTTTAGGTTTTGTAATGCTTATTTCCGCGATTGTCGGCGGTATTGAATATGCCAATATTTATCGTTTTCCTGAGCTTCCTTTAGTTGGATTCACCCTGATTGGTGTCGTGCTTTCAATTTTTTTAGGTTTCAAAAATAGTGCTTGTTATGATCGCTGGTGGGAAGCCCGAAAACTTTGGGGAAGCTTGATTGCCAATGCGCGCCATTTCGACCGTGACTGTCGAATTTTACCGCAAGGTCGCCGTGAACGTGTCATCCAGCATGTGATTGTATTTGCGAATGTATTACGAGACAGACTACGCCATCAGACTGCAAATCCAACTGAACTGGTCGAAACCAGTGGCATGAGCCAACAAGCCTTGACTCAGCTATATCAACAAAGCAATGCACCACAATATACCTTGAGCCTAATCCAGTGGGAACTTATGCAAGCACTCAAGGATGGAGAAATTTCAGATATCATTTATACACAAATGAATCAGCATGTGACTGAACTCAGCTTGGTCCAAACGGGTTGTGACCGAATTGCAACGACTCCTGTTCCATTTGCCTATTCAGTTTTACTCAATCGCACAGTTTATTTTTTCTGCTTTATGTTGCCCTTTAGTCTGGGCTCATTACTTGGTCTGGCGACACCACTACTGGTTGGTATACTTGCATATACATTTTTAGGTCTGGATGCACTAAGCTCTGAAATTGAAGAGCCATTTGGCACGCAGAGTAACGACTTGCCACTGGATGCGATGGTCAGAACCATTGAGATTGAATTATTGGGAACTTTGGGGAAACCGACCCCACCGCCAATTCAGGCTCAGGATCACAATTTGTTGTAATGATTTTCGATATTTCACCTTTCAAAAGAAGATAGACATTTATCGAAAAGCTAAATGTCATGATGTTTATAAAGGGCTGCTGACATTGATAAATAAAATACCTTGCCCGTTAAAATTGGACGAACGAGGCTTAAGGTATAAAAAATAGCGGAACTCTTTTCAAATTTTAAAGCACATTTGAAGTATCAGATAACCCTAAATATTTCTCTCCCAAAATAGGGAAAACAAATCGATGAAAACCATTCATTTATCTAAAACTTTCCCAGATACCTATTTGCCCTTCTTTCACAACCGGGATGTTTCCAAGCTTGATCCATGGCATATGATCTCCATGGAAATCACTTCCCACCGAAACCTTTAAATCAAACTGGGCAATCAACCGGTCAACCATCTGCCGAGTTCCAAGTGGTTCAATACTTGGTGGTAATTCAACAGCATCTCCAGCATAACTCGCAAACAATTCTATAAGATAACGGATATTCGTTGCTGAAAGTCCATAACGAGTCGGGTGTGCAAGTACCGCAAACCCCTGACTTTCATGAATAACTTTTATTGTTTCTTCTAAACCTAAGCCATCAAATTTGACATAAGCCTTTTTGCCTTCCTTGATATATTTATCAAACGCCTGTTGGGCACGGCTAACAATTCCCTTTTCTACAAGTGTTTTAGCGATATGTGTTCGGGTAATTCTGTCAGGGATACCCTCTACTTTTGCCAGTACATCCTGGTAGATATCTTGCCCAATACAAGAAATCAATAAATCACAAATCTGTTTACCACGCTCTGCCCTGATGCACTTTTGCTCGGCTAAAACCTTTTCCAGAGGCTCTGGATTTTGCATATTTAATGCGACAATATGTACAGCATAGTTTTTTTTCGTTGATGGTCTAGACCACTGGCTGGACACCTCAACACCAGAAATAATTCGAATTGGTTGATTTTTTGCAAATTGTTCAGCTTTTATTAAGCCATCCATGCTATCGTGGTCAGTCAATGCAAGCGTATGAATACCTTTTTCAAGTGCTGCAGATACAAGTAATTCTGGCGACAAAGTACCATCAGATATATTACTATGTGTATGTAAATCTATACCGTGCATCTTTATACTACAACATCCACCAGAACAGTTTGATACTCTAACATGAAAGCATTTTTAGATTATGTACCAATAATCATATTCTTTTTAGTTTACAAGTTAATAAAACCTGAACAAAGTCATGCCATATTGGATCAAATTGGAATTACAGGTGCTGAAAGCAACCAGAATATATTAGTTGCTACTTTAGCACTGATGATTGCAACATTTGTTATTTATACTTATTTATTTGTATCGCAAAAATTTAAACTAGAAAAAGCCCAAATTCTGGTTGTTGTCAGTACGATTATTTTTGGTGGACTCACTATCGCACTTCGTAAAGGCGAGTTTATGATCTACAAGGCAATTTTTTTGAATCTTGCCTTTTCTCTTGCTTTCCTGATTAGCCCAATGGTTGGTAAAATAAAAAAACCATTGATTCAAAGATTATTTGAACCAGTATTTAATCTGGATGCCAAAGGATGGTTAAAACTTAATTTCGCATGGGTAGGTATGTTCTGTTTTATGGCATTCTTACACTTCTTTTTTGGTTTTATTTATCCAGATCCATCACCAGATCACGCTGTTTGGGTAAATTTCACTGCTTTCGGTGACATGATCGTCATGTTTTCCTTTATCATTATCCAGTTTATTGTACTGCGTAAACATTTTAAAACTCCAGAAGAGTGATTTACCTCATAAAAGAGAAACAACATGCCATTATTTGTGATTAGCTGTACCGATAAAGAAGGTACTTTAGAGAAACGTCTGGCTGTGCGCCCACGTCACGTAGAGCGTTTAAATAAACTGGATGCTGAAGGTCGTGTAATTACAGCTGGAGCAATGCCAAAAAACCCTGAAAATCCTCAAGAAGGTTTCTATGGCAGTACAATGATTTTAGATTTTGAAAGCCGTGAGGCACTTGATACATGGTTAAAAGAAGAACCTTTTGTACTTGAAGGTATCTATGAGCATGTTGATGTTAAACCGTTTAACAAAGCTTTTCCTAAAGGATAAACAAGATGCGAGTTGTGGTTAAAAGCTTACTTGGCTTATCTATAATCTGTTCAACTGCATGGGCTGAGCCTGCAGGCACCGCTGCTACGGCAACGGCTACGACGACAACTCCAGTAACACCTGCTGCTATACCTAAACCAGGAATTATTGCAGCTGCAGCAGGCGCATCGACTTCGACACAAAATCCGCCTCAAACACCAGAAGATAAAAAGCTTACTGCTGAGCAAATCGCTAAACAAAAAGTCAGCGAAGATGCTAAAGTTCGTGCGATGGTAAAAGATCAGGCTACCCGTTTACAACAGCTTGAGAAAGCCAATCTCGAAGCTTTAGCTCAAAATCAGGAATTACAGCTAAAAAATGATAATTTAGGCGTACAAGTTCAAGTTTTGCAAAGCGAACGTAGCGCACAAATGTTTATTTATGGCGCAGCTACAATCGCCGTAGGGGTACTTTTAGGCTTTCTGATTGCAAGTTACATCTATACCAAACGCCGCCGTCAGTGGTAAATTTGCTCTAAATTTTATTTGAAGGCGATTTATCGTGGCAACTGCCATACAGACAGCTGACTTAGATTGGCAATGTATTGATGGAATTGAAATTCCTGTTTCAAAACAATTTGGGGATGTCTATTTTTCAAAAGACAACGGTTTACTTGAAACAAGGCATGTATTTTTAAATGGCAATGACCTTGAAGAACGTCTTGCCAATTTAAACGATTTTGAATATTTCTCTGTAGCAGAAACGGGTTTTGGCACAGGGCTTAATATCTTGGCTTTATGGCAACTTTGGCAAAAAGTTCGCCCAAGTAATCATAGCCATCTACATGCAATGAGTGTAGAAAAATTTCCACTCAGTAAGACTGACCTGATACGGGCACTCAGTGCCTGGCCAGAACTGAAAGCTTTGGCAGATCAACTGATTCAGCAATACCCTTTACCAATTGCTGGATGTCACCGTTTAACATTTCCCAAAGAACGTTTTTCAATCGACTTATGGTTAGGTGATGCACATGACATATTTCCTTCCATAGAAAAAACCCAGACGATTAATGCATGGTTTTTAGATGGTTTTGCCCCTTCGTGCAATCCTGACATGTGGGAAGAGAATGTTCTCGATCATATCCTACGTTTATCTGATTACGGCACAACCTTTGCCTCATTCAGTGTTGCAGGAGTATTAAAACGTGGATTAAAAAAACACGGTGTTTCTATTTCTCGCCCTAAAGGTTTTGCTCATAAACGGGAAATGTTAAAAGCGATCTGGAATTATCCCCAAAGAAATAATCATGAACAAGACAATAGAAATATTGAAAATAATGCTTTCCCACAAAAGAATAATTTTACCCAACGCCAAATTGCGATTATCGGGGCTGGAATCGCTGGATTAAGCTCAGCATGGGCATTGGCTCAACGTGGACATAAAATCACGATTTACGACAAATCAGCCGCATTAGCTGATGGTTCAGGGAACCCGCTCGCCTTGCTCAATCCAAAACTTTGCCCAATTGAGCAAAGTTCAGAACATTTAATGACATTAACCTGGCAATATGCACTGAACCATTACCCAAACTTTAAAGCTTTTCGTCCGTTGACTGTTCAACAAATTGCTCTAAAAAAACCAGAAGAATTATTAGAACTTGCTGAACAATATCCACAGGATGTACTTCAAACACATGCAGCCAATGAACTTGAATTGAAAACGGATTTTTCCAGTCTGGAACTGAAGGTGGCTGGTTCTGTTTATCCTCATCAGTTAAAAGACCAGATTCTTGAACATCCATTAATTGAATTACGAATAGAGGACATTCAATCCGTTCAGCAACTCAAAGAAGGTGGGTTTGAACTATATAATCATAAAAATCAAAATATTACCAAGGCAGACCAAGTAATTATCTGCTGTGCAAGAAGCAGCAAACAGTTTTTTGAAAAATATCCGGATTTAAAACCTATCCGGGGACAAGTCAGCTGGGTTAATAATCAGTCTCAAACACTCAGTCTAGAACATGCTTATAGCTATGGCGGTTACTGTATGCAGCTGGATACTGAACATTTAATTTTAGGTGCATCTTTTTATCCTAATCGTGATGATCACGATATCCTCCCTGCAGACCATGTGCATAACTATGAACTTATCCACAGTGTATTTCCTGAATATGCTGAATCTTTAGAAAATGTAGAAAAATGGCAAGGTCGTGCATCAGTCAGGGCACAAAGTGCAGATTATTTTCCTTTACTTGGCAAGGTTGAAGAAAATAAAGAAATTTATACTTTTGCTGGATTGGGCTCTAAAGGATTCTTATTTGCACCATTGTGCGCTGAGGTTTTAGCTGCATTGATTTTGGGGGAGGCTTGTCCAGTTCCATCAAGTTTACTCAAAAAACTCGATCCCAAACGATTTAATAAAAAAGTAAAAGCAAAAAAGCCGTATTTTAAGAAATCCCATGAAAATTTAAGTGAATGATACTTATTCCGATTCTTTAATAATTTCGGCTTTCATCATCTTGCCATTAAAAAAGCGCCTTAAGGCGCTTTTTTTATGCTTATTGCTCGATTGGCAATCCAGCATCACGTGCTGCACGCGTCCCCCCCATGAGAACCACATAATCACGGGAGTCATCTATACCCTCAAGTAATTCAGCTGCACGTGGAGCTTTACTTCCTCCACCACATAAAATATAAATCGTCTGATCCGAATCCACCTGAGTCAAGCTAGATTCTGACAAATCATTAATTGGCTGATTTACAGCCCCTTTTACATGACCTTCAGCAAAAGCTTTTGCATCACGAACATCCCAAATGACAGCGCCTTCTGGGAACTCAAATGTTGTAATTTCTTGTTTACGGATCATTGCGCACTCCTTTGATGTAAACAACACTTGGCAAATGAAGAAAACATCCCTAGCATCTCAGATATTCTTTCCATTTGTAAAGGTCTAAACTATGCCTTCTTTCGATATTGTATCTGAATTAGAAATTTTTGAAGTAAATCACGCAGTTCAAAACACGCAAAAAGAGATTGCGACACGTTTTGACTTTCGTGGTCAGGACGTTTCTATTGAATTAAATGAGAAGTCAAAAGAAATCAAGATTTCTACAGAAAGCGACTTCCAGTGTGAACAAGTGTATAACATGCTGGAAAATCACTTCTATAAACGTAAAGTTGATGTTCAGGCGCTTGATCCACAAAAAGCAACCGCTTCTGGTAAAAATGTTGTTCAAGTCATCAAACTTAAAGATGGACTTGACTCTGATAGCGCAAAAAAAATTAATAAAGCCATTAAAGAAAGTGGTATCAAAGTGCAATCATCTATCCAAGGTGACAAAATTCGTGTGACTGATAAAAAACGCGATACTTTGCAACAAGTTATGGCTTTTTTAAAAGAGCAGCAATTTGGGTTACCACTCCAGTTTAATAACTTTAAAGACTAATGCTTAATGCATTACACCCTCTATAGGTGAAAAGAATGACTCAGACCAATCGTTTATCTAAAGTCGTCAAAGCGACATCCAGGTTTCCTAAAAGTATTCGCAGTACACTATGGAGTAAAGCTTTTGGTCGAGTCGTACCTATGGTCGGAACAGCACATGTCAAATATCTTGAAGTCAGCCCTGCCAGAGTAACGGTCAAAATAGACAACCATAAAGCCATGCAAAACCACATTGGACAAGTACATGCTTGTGCTATGGCATTGATTGCAGAAACTGCAACAGGTTTTGTAACAGGAATGAACGTACCTGATCACTGCATTGTATTGATCAAAAGCATGCAAGTGAACTTTAAACGACCATCCAAGGGTGCAATGTCTGCAACAGCAACATTGACAGAGGAACAGCAAAAACTGATGCAAACCACTGAAAAGGGTGAAACACTGGTTTCTGTGACAGTCACAGATGAAACTGGTGAAGAACCAATACAATGTGAAATGCTTTGGGCCTGGGTATCAAAAAGTCATATTAAAAACAAATAAATGTAAATAAAACTTACCTTTAGGTAAGTATATTTTTTACTAAATTCATAAAAAATAGCCACGGATATTCACTATTAATATTAACCTTATCAACTCAAGATGACTTCACAATAATTGATCATCTTGAGTACCACTATGAAAAATATTTTTCTTGCAGCGCTTTTATTTCCCATCGCTCTAACAGCTTGTAGCCAAAACCCGAATAAGCCAGCTACTGCAGTAACAAACAAAACGTTAACAGCACTTTCTGAAACACAAACAGCAGAACAAAATAAAAAAATTGTGACTGATTTTTATGAAGGTGTTTTCTTAAAGCACCAAGTCAAAGAATATTCTGATCGTTATATTGGTAATGAATATATTCAACATAATCCGCATGTTCCTAATGGTAAAGCACCTTTTGTTGAGTATTTTAGCGGTTACTTTAAGGAACATCCTGAAGCAAAAAATGTCATTAAACGTGCAGTGGCCCAAGGCGATTTAGTTTTTTTACACGTACATTCAACTCAGACTCCCCAAGATCGCGGGGTTGCTATCGTTGACATTTTCCGTGTTGAACATGGCAAGATTGTTGAGCACTGGGATGTCCAGCAAGAAATTCCAGAACAAAGTGCAAATACCAACACGATGTTCTAAATCCTATAAAAAATCCCAGCGATGGCTGGGATTTTTACTCAAAATTTAAACCTGCTGAGATTCTAAATACTTTTGTTTCACTTCATCTGGAATAGAACGCTTTCCACCTTTGACATCAACGGCAACAAAAGTGAATACACCTTCGGTTACACGCTTAGGTTCACGAGAGCTATCATGACTATCCCATACTTCTATTTGCATTTGAATGGAAGTATTACCAACTTTCAAAATCTTGGTATAACAACTGATTACGTCACCTACTTTTACAGGAACGAGAAAAGTCATTTGATTAATTGAGATCGTTGCACAGCGTCCTTTACTAAAACGTTCCGCATGGATCGCGCCTGCCAAGTCCATTTGTGAAACAATCCAGCCACCAAAGACATCACCACTCCAGTTGGTATCCGCTGGCATAGCAATCGTTTGAAGGGAAAGCGTACCTTCAGGTTTTATATGAGAATCTGACACATTAACTCCGAGCATTTGCATTCAATTGTTGATCTAGCCATCGCTGTAATTCACTAGATCTTAACGCGCCGCTCATTCTAGCAATTTCCGTAGTTTTATTCATCAAAACCAGAGTCGGAATACTACGAACATTAAATGCCTGACTTAAACGAGGATTAGCTTCAGTATCTATCTTTGCAAACACGACATGAGGATTATGTTTAGCTACCTCGGCAAAATGTGGTGCCATCATTTTACATGGTCCACACCAGTCTGCCCATAAATCAATTAAAATAGGTAAATCACTATTACTCACAAAGTTACTAAAATTCTGTTCATTTAACTCAATTGGAGTCTTGCGAATCAAAGCTTGATGGCATTGACCACAACTTGGATTTGAATCCAGTTTTTCTTCAGGAACTCTATTTTTAGCACCGCATGATGGACATACCACAATCATTAGCTCACTCCAATATTCTGATGTAAAAACTCTAATTGGGTTGAAATTGCTTTTTCCAACCATTGCCCATGATAAATATCAAAATGTGACATATTCCACTCATGATAATTTACAAATGGTGCAATGTTTGTTGCTGTTTCACGACTGGATTCAATAGGAATCAACGAATCTTTTTTTGCAGCAATCAATAAAACAGGAATGTTTATATTCCGGACTCCCTGTATCGGTCTAAAACGGATTAAATTAAAAAATACCCGAGCTGGAACCTCGCCACTCCAGAAATAATCGGGGTGGACAATCGACATATAGCCTTCATAGCTATCTGCTGTAGGTAAAAAACATAATGAAAATGGATGAACAACAGGTAGGGTCTTGGGAGACATTCCTACTTTTGCCCCCATATAATCTTGACTGGAAAGTTTAAGTGCTTTAGGCAAAAATTGCAGAGGGTAAGCTTTTGCTGTTTCGGCACCATCAACAAATGGAACCTGCGCAATAACTGCATGAATATTCTTTAATTCTGATGCCAGAGTTAAGACATATCCACCACTTAAAGAAGTTCCCCATAAAATAATTTTTCTGGCATTAATATTTTTTTGAGAAGCCAGATAATGAACCATGCTTTTCCAATCATCCAGTTGACTTTGAATAGAAACCATTTCACGAGGCAAACCTGTACTTCCCCCCCAATGACGATAATCAAAAAGAACGACAGCGTAACCGGCTTGTGCAAAACGTTGAGCAAATGTGATCAGTCTAAAATGACGCAATGCTGCGAAACCATGTGCCATAACTATAACAGCAGGCTTTTTAACATTAATGGGTTTATAAAAATCTGCAGCGATAAGATCATGCCCGCTTTCAAGATACAGCGGCTCTACTGTATAAGCGTACATTCATTCCCCTCTAGGTAAATTTTTGTTGGAATTGTCCTATAAAATACATTGTCATTTAAACTCATAACTAAGCTTAATGCTATGATACTAGCATATATTGTTTTATTTGATTTCGGAGTGACAAAATGAGTGAAAATGTAGGATTTGCTGGTCAAATTAGTCCTGAACATATTCCACAAGTCGTAGAAAAAGGATTCAAGTCCATTATCAATAACCGCCCAGATCTGGAAGGAGGTTCAGAACAGCCTACAAGTGCTCAGATTGAAGAAGCTGCACGTTCAGCAGGTTTGGATTATGTATATCAACCTGTAATTGCAGGGCAAATTTCAGAAATAGATGTCCGTACATTTGCAAATCACTTTAATGAACTACCAAAACCTGTATTAATGTTCTGCCGTACTGGTAACCGTTCCAATAACCTTTACCAGCTTGCAAAACAAATGGATCTTTTGGATGACTAAAAGTCTTGCAAGATTGCTTTTAAGCTTGAGTATATTAGGCTCAAGCTTTGTTAATGCCGATTCAAAGACTCTTAGCATTCCTCTAGACTTAAATATTAGTGTTTCAGGGCAAATGAATGCTGAAAAATTTAGTCAGCTATTACAGCAAGGTTTTAAGTCTGTCATCGTCAACCGCCCTGATAATGATCTCAATAATCAAATTAAAATTGATCAATTACGTGATATCGCAGAAAAATCTCATGTCAGCGTAATTTATCAACCTGTCAGTTCTGGCAAAATAACTCAAACAGACGTTGTGGAATTTGCAAAATATTATAATAACTTGCCGAAACCTGTTCTTTTGATATGTAAAACAGGAACTCGTTCAAGCTCTTTGTTTAATCAAGCAAAATCTCAAGGGTTGTTACATGAATAAGTTATTGATCATATTGCTTTGTACTTTTACAGTCTGTGCATGTAGTTCCATGAATGTCAGACCTACAGTTGGAGTCAGTATGGGAGCTGGATTGTAAAACAGCGCCGAAGCGCTGTTTTCTTTACTCACCTGAGCTACATGAAGGACTTATTCCATACGGGCTCATCCTATTTGGTGCAATTTGATCACTCACATTAACATCATCGATTAAATAAGTTAAATTTAGCGATGTAGAACCATTAATTTGAGTATTCGCAACCATCGTTTTAGCTGTTAATTGTACTGTGAGCCAGCTTGCATATATTTTTGGATATTGAATCTTCAAATCAAAACGCCCATTTGCATCAGTAGTATACTTATTATCTGTTGCAGATGTCCCCTCACTATTGATATAAGAAACCACTTGAACTGTTTGACCATTTACAGGTTGAAGCTGGTTAATAGCCTCGCCACCCTGATTAACAACTTTTATAGGAGATTTACAAGGAAAATAAACTCCCGTCAAATACTCATCTGGTTTACCATCAGCAGGGTCTGAAGTATCTGCAAAACTAAAATACCCTTTATAGTATACCAGTGCATTAACCCCCATTATTACATCCTGGTTAGGAATGGGCTTACCATCTACATCAGTAACTTGTACAGATACATTCTTATAATAATAGACACCATTAGCTGAGTCTTCTATTTTTGTAGGGTTATATGCAACTGAAATTGCCCCTACTGGAATTGGTACATCAGAATTTATGATATTAACTTTATATTTATAAATTGTTGAAGACTGCCCAAAGTTTGCTTCCAAGCTTAATCCATCCTGAATAAACTGCTCTGCAGAATAATTTGAATTTCTTGCACCTTCGGAAAGAATCAAAGTATATCTAATCTGTCCATTTACATCAGTTTGAGTCGCCTGAGGAACATATTTAACTCCATTTTTTGCAACATTTACAACTCTCAAACTTATAGGTTGATTGGCCAATACCGAACCATTAGCATCCACTGCTGTAAGCGTAAGCGTTGTTTGATCACCTCGCACATTCAAAGTAGATTTTGTTGTTTCAAATAAAACAATGCTAGTCGTATCAACGCTAGGATCCACATTACCTGTAACAGCAATTGTCTGTTCTTGCTTTAAGGCACCACTCGTAGCAATAACACTGAAGCCTTGGTCAATTAATTCCTGAATGTTTGATGATGCCGAAGAGGTTTTTAAAACGAAGATAGCATTTCCCTCTGCATCTGTTTTTTGGGTTGAACTACCATTAATTGATACTATTCCAGTTGGGTCGTTTACGGCCAAACTCACGTCTACACCTTCCAGAGCTCCTTTATTACTATCCAGTGCCCGTACTGTAACAGTGAGCGTGTCATTGTTTGCAGCAATATATAATTTCGATAATTCTATTTTTAAAGAATTTGCTTGTTGAGAAATTATATTAGAAGATCCATCCGTTGGTGAAGTTGTATCCGTATCATAATATCCCTCGCTTCCACCTCCCCCACAACTTGCAAGTAATATACAAACACCAAGCGTAGTTAGCTTAAGGCTCAATCTATTTTTAGCCATTTTAATTTCCCCAAATCCCCAAAAAAATGATTTGTTATTAATCGTAATAATTGCGCCTATGTAACCATAGTTTAGGTATTGTGTAAATAATATTTAGAGATGAAAATTTAATAATATTTAGGGTGTTATATGTACGACATCATTATTATCGGTGCAGGAACTGCAGGAATCAGTGCTTATAAAGAAGCAATTCGTTATACACAAAATATACTGATCATCAATAAAGGACCTTGGGATACAACTTGTGCACGTGTTGGATGCATGCCGAGTAAAGTACTTATTTCCAGTGCCAATCGCATGTACGATATTCAACATGCTGATTCAGTTGCATTAAAGGTAAAATCTGAAATTGATACCTCAAATGTTATGCAACATGTACGAAATTTAAGGGATCTCTTTACCAGAGCGACGTTAAAAGATGTTGATAGCTGGAATTCAGCTCACAAAATTTCAGGTGAAGTAAAATTTATAAATAACAATACAATAGAAGTAAATGGTCAGCAACACCAAGCTAAAAGCTTCATCATTGCTGTTGGTTCAACGCCAAATATTGAACCAACCTGGAAAACAGAACTCGGTGATAAATTTATTACCTCAGATCAAGTATTTGAATTAAAAAATTTACCCAAATCTCTTGCTGTAATTGGTAGTGGTGTCATTGCAATAGAATTGGCGCAAGCATTTAATCAACTTGGTGTAAAAACCACTGTTTTTGCTCGCAGTAAAAAAGTAGGCGCTTTAACAAGTCCTGTTCTGCAAAATCTTGCTCAGGATGAAATATCTAAAGATCTAAATATTAAATTTGGTATTTTACCTGATCAGATAAAAAATACAGTTTCTGGCGTAAAGATAAATTTTACAGAAAATGACACTCCACAAACAATCGAAGTTGAATACTTATTGAGTGCTATAGGTAGAACGAGTAATTTAAATACCTTAGAGTTAACTCATATTGATTCTACTTATAGCAATCTTAAAAATCTACCGATAGATAAACAGACAAAACAATTGGGTGAACATCCAATTTTTATTGTTGGAGATGCCTTTACTACGACCCCACTCCAACATGAAGCTGCTATAGAGGGGAAATTAGCTGTACATAATTGTTTGAAATTTCCCAATATAGATAACATTAAACTCTTTACTCCACTTGGTATCGTTTTTAGTTCACCAGAGATGGCAATTGTTGGGGAAAATTATTCATCCTTAACTTCTCAAAAAGTTGATTTTGTCACTGGATTCGTTTCTTTTGAAAAACAAGGAAGGGCCATTGTACTCGGTAAAAATATAGGTGCAGCAGAAGTTTATGTAGATAGAAAAACCAGACGACTACTTGGAGCAGAGCTATTTGTAGAGTCGGCTGAGCATATGGCTCATTTACTTTCATGGGTGATTTCAGAAGAATTAACAATAGACCAGATCTTAGAGAAACCTTTTTATCATCCGACACTGGAGGAAGGGCTTAGAACTGCTTTAAAACATGCCAGAAGACAATTGAATTCCTAACATCTTAAAAATAAATATCCAGACATACATAAATCTCTGGATATTTATTTGTCATCATACTTTAACGTCTATACGCTTTAATCATTTGACATAAAAAAAAGCACCCTGATTCTATTGAATCAGGGTGCCTTGAATAATGAGCTGGCGATGACTTACTCTCACATGGGTAACCCCACACTACCATCAGCGCGAAGAGGTTTCACTTCTGAGTTCGGGATGGGATCAGGTGGTTCACTCTTGCTATGGTCGCCAGCACAACTGGGATGGTTAATCACTCAGGTCTTATTTTAAATGCCTGTGCTTTCGCCAAATGAGTTATTAACAGTTGACTGCTTTGAATCTGAAGTTTACGTTCTCGCATAAACTAAATCAAGTTACATTGTCTGGTATTC
>NZ_OOGT01000383.1 GCF_900323515.1 Acinetobacter stercoris
TATCATATTGAAAATTAATAATAATATCTAATTTTTTCTTGTTTTTATATTTAGCCTTACAATTATTTTTTTGCTAAGTCATTGGAACTCATTTAATCTCTGCTCAACTTCAATTTGAGGTCGCTAAATGATTTCATGGTTTTTTATTGGGCTTGTGGTGGCAATTTTATTGACTCCAGGACCGACAAATACACTTTTAGCATCTTCTGGTATTCAGGTCGGTGTGCGTAAATCATTTCAACTTATTCCAGCAGAAGCTTTGGGATATTTGATTGCAATTACTGCATGGGGAGTATTAATTGGTACCGTTTCTAAAAAATTTCCAATAGTGCCTGTGATTTTGAAGTTATTCAGTGCAGCATATATTCTTTTCCTTGCGATCAAACTCTGGCGTACAGCCAAAGACCAAGTTGATCTGAATATGCCTACAATCCGTGCAAGGGAACTCTTCTGTGCGACATTACTCAATCCTAAAGCATTATTGTTTGCTTCAGCCATTTTCCCTGTTTCTACTTGGAAATATTTTGCTGAATACACAGCACATATGTTGACATTTTTACTCTTAATTATTCCTATTGCCTTTTTCTGGACGTATTTGGGCTCAGTCCTTTGTTCCAATAAAATCACATGGTTAAATCAGACTAATTTACAAAAAACTGCTTCAATTGTATTGGTTGGCTTTTCTATTCCCTTAAGTTATTCAGCTATTTTAAGCTTGTAAAACATATGGTTAAAGATGCACTTGTATAAAATAGATAAAGTTTGCCAGACAGGTTAAGGCTTAGATTTTTTTGTTTTAATCAGAAACATTTCTTTCGAACCTAATTTAAGTTAAAGTACATCGCAATAATTGATTTAAGCTTTTTTGGATTGAAGAAATAATGGCTATTAAGTCTGATCGTTGGATTCGCGAAATGAGCGAAAAACACGGCATGATTGAACCTTACGCAGAAAACCAAGTTCGTTATGATGCAAACGGTGAAAAACTCATTTCTTATGGTGTTTCAAGTTATGGTTATGATGTCCGTTGTGCTCGTGAATTTAAGGTATTTACAAATGTGCATTCAGCTATCGTAGATCCTAAAAACTTTGATGAAAAAAGTTTCATCGATATTGAATCAGATGTATGTATTATCCCGCCAAATTCATTTGCTTTGGCGCGTACAGTTGAATATTTCCGTATCCCCCGTAACGTTTTGACGGTATGTTTAGGCAAATCGACTTATGCACGTTGCGGCATCATTGTCAATGTGACACCACTTGAGCCTGAATGGGAAGGGCACGTGACATTAGAGTTTTCAAATACAACAAATCTTCCTGCACGCATTTATGCGGGTGAAGGTGTAGCTCAAATGTTGTTCTTTGAATCTGATGAAGTATGTGAAACTTCTTACAAAGATCGTGGTGGTAAATACCAAGGTCAAACTGGTGTAACGCTACCAAAAGCATAAGGTTATTTAACTTTTATAAAGCAAGCTTTATGCTTGCTTTTTTATTTTAAAA
>NZ_OOGT01000103.1 GCF_900323515.1 Acinetobacter stercoris
CCAATACGGTATACCCATTATTTAATCTCATAGTGTTAAGTAGCATATTTATGTTGATGACATTTTTTGTTTTTATAATTTACGGGGTACTGGCAAATATATTTCGGAAATTTGTTATTGAATCTAAATCCATACAGCAAATTTTGCGTTATAGTTTTACAGCAATCTTTGTAAGTTTAGGAATAAAACTTTCAACGACCCGGCCTTAAAACCAAGACTATGTTCTTGAAGTATCTGCTAACGTTTAAGATAGCACTTTAATGATGACCACGTTGCTGATCCAGTCGTCGTTGCAAGCTATCTTTACGTCCAATCCATCGCCAAGGCTGTAATGCACCAACACCCATACCAATCAACCCACAAACAATCGCAAAATTTAAAGGCTCTCCAAGCAATGGAACAGCGATAATTGCAGCAATAAATGGTGCTAAAGTCACGATACTGCCTGTTTTAAACGCACCTAAACGCTTAATCGCCTCCACATAAGTTAGTGTTGCAATAATCACGACAAAAATCCCGTGAAATATAGTCTCAAAAATCAAATGTACAGGTGCAACATCTCCTAAGTTTTTAGGTAAGAATAAAAGATAAATCGGGAGATAAATCAGTGCAGACCATATTGCAACACCAGCCATAGAGTGCCATGCAGAAAGCTTCCATTGTTTCAATAATACGGTAAAAATTCCCCACCATATTGCACTAATAAAGAATAATAAGTCTCCAGAACCAAATGCTACACCTGTTTGTTGATACATCAGGTAACTCATGATTACTATCGCAGAAACCATGATGACCAGACTAATCCAGGTGTGCTTATCAAAAGGCTGTTTAAATAGAATAAAAGCAGAAATGGCTGTACATAAAGGAATACAACCATTAAGAAAAATTGCTGCATGTGCAGCAGGTGCGTAGTGAAATGCACTGTATGAAGTTAAGCAATAAACAACCCCACCTAACATTGCCAGAATAAAAGGCTCTTTTTTCCATAAAAAAGCTGTATCTTTTTTATAGATCAGGATAGGCATCAAAATACAAAAAGCGAGAGAGAAGCGTAAAGCCGTAATATCCCAGGGTGTAATATGCCATATTGCATTTAATCTTGAGGTGATGGTAAATCCGCCCCAAATACACATTGTAATAAGGACAAATAAATAACCTTGAGATCGCGAAGACATTGCAAACTTCTTTAAATATAGATTGAGGGTAAAATATGATTAAAACCTCAGATCTGTTCTATAGCCCAGATCTGAGGTTATTGATTCGCTAATCCTGGGTAAGTTCAAAACTATGCTTTGAAAAATCAACTGCTACTAAAATTTAAAAATTACGTTGACGGCATGCTTCATATAAAGCCATACCTGTCGCAACACTAACATTCAAACTTTGCAAATTTCCAGACATCGGAATATAAACCGTTTGATCACATTGTGACTGAGTAATAGGACGCAAACCTGTGTCCTCAGCCCCCATGACAATAGTAATCGCGCCTGTCAGATCACACTCTTGTAAAGGCAATGCTTTTTCATCGAGCATAGTGCCAATAACACGTACATTATATGTTTCTTTGATATGCCCCAAAGTACGTGCCAAGTTTGTGACTTGTATAAACTTGACCTTTTCCGCACCACCTGCCGCCACCTTACGTGCAGTCGGAGTCAAACTTGCTGAACGGTCACGTGGCACAACTACAGCCTGAACTCCCATTGCGGCGGCGGTACGGATACATGCGCCCAGATTATGAGGGTCGGTCACTTGATCCAATGCCAACAAAAAAGCATCTGGTGTTAGTTCCAAGAGCTGATCCAGATCTTTTTCATTCAAAGTAGGATGCGGACGAACTGCTGCAACCACACCTTGATGAAATGGCAAACCTGCAAGCTTTTCCAAAGTATCTCTACTGGCTTTTTGAATACTAATACCAAAAGGTTCAGCAAGCTCTAAAATACGTTGCAAGCGTTGATCATCACGCCCCTTCAAAGTAAATAAAGTTAAAACCCGTTCAGGTTCAAGCTCTAACAATGACTCTACAGAATGTACGCCATAATAATATTCTGGTTTCGCCATGAACGACCTCAACTTAAACTTGGAAGTTAAACATAAGAACAAAATAAAAAATCCTGCAAAGTAACTTTACAGGATTTCTGACTTTGAGAGTATTTTACCCGATTTTAGCTAAAATATCTTTGCTTTCATCGAGAGAAGTTCATCTCACATTTTAATTAGCCTTCGAGATGACAGACGTAATCAAGCACATCATCTGTCTCAATTCTAAATTTGCTATTACCTGGTACATAAAATGACTGCCCTGCACGGAACAATTCACTCTCTGTATTATCGGCGATAAAAACCCGACATTCACCTGAAACAATCTCCATACGTTCAGGGACATGAGTTTCAAATACAAGTGCTTCTTCTGTCGGAAGGATGACACCTAAGGTCTTTTTCGTTCCGTCTTCAAATTGAACAGTATGGCTAATACATAAACCACCAAAATAGACGTTTGATTTTTTTATCACTGATACATGATCAAACTGAGCTGACATGCGTATTCTCCAGATAATGCGCACTAAATTTTTAATGATTGATGTAGTTTAATTGTGCTCGTTCAACTAATCAATCTATGTTTTCATATGGATAAATTTTAATAGTCCACAGCTTGGATTCAATGCGTCTTGTATAATGCCTAGGCACATCAACACTGATCTGACGTGAGTCTAAAATATCTGCATCATAAGCACAAATGATTTGTTCATGTTCATCCAATAATTTCCATTGTACTTTTTTTGCAGTTGGATGCTGAACTGCGATTGTAAAATTCGAAGAACCTTCATTCATTCCAACATGAAATTTTGATAAATATTCAAAATCTTTTTGCTGCTGACAGACAGGAAAATCATGTGCCCCAGATTCAAATCCCTGGCTGTCATTTGCCCAAACACTTTGCTTTAGAGTAGGCCAAATACTAAAACGCAAAAAATGCTGATCCATCACCCGGGTATTTAAAAACCGTCCTGTGTGGATAAAATCATGCACCATCTGCTCGACATTTTTAAATACACCATGTGTTCCACCCCACATCCCAGCCAGAATCAGCTCAGTATGTGAATAAAAGTCACGCATGGTATGAAACCACTTTGTACTACTCAACCATTGATCGACCGCAGCCCGCTCTCTATAAGAGACCAATGAATCGGCGTCACGAATCAAAAAGCGTTTAACAGATGGATCGTCCATCACAAAAAAACGCCAATATAAGCCGGAAAGCTGCTTTTGTTGTGGGGAAACGTAGACAACTTCTGCTCCTTTTTCCCGCAAACGCGAAATAATATGCTCAGGAACACTATCATCCACATAGAAACGGCAGGTCCATTCAGGATAAATTTCTTTCGCCAAATCTACATTGATTACAGATGTCTCACAATAGCGAGGTAACCCTCCAAAGAGTGAATAGGCAATTATATTTTCTTTAGGATGATCAGGATTAAATACAGGTGGAATAGTCTGAAGCGTTGTCAAAACTGCTTCCTGACTCACTTGAGCTTGTTTCGTCTCAAGTGCCAAAGCAGCATATTTTTTCATTTCTTCTGGCTTATTTAGAAAATGACAGACTTCGGTCAGACCATCATAGATATTGGTATCTATTTGTGTACCGCTATATTTAATTGCCTGTAGATAATGTTGGTAAGCATCACTATAGCGTTCAAGGCGGAGCTCATTGTATGCCAAATCCATTAAAATATTCTTTTGGGTTGGCACAAGTTGATGTGCTTTTATAATATAAGAATATGCTTGCTGATAATCGAGTTCATTCACAGCCCGTCTAAAAGAAATTGATAAATTTTCCAGGGTTTTATTTAATTTCGCCACATTCTGTTTTGTTTTTACATGTTTTACTGGTGGCTTTGGTAGCGGAAGTTTCATTTTCATAATCAAAATGGTATAGAATTATCCAAGTTGTTCTATCTTAAAATAAATCGTCACTTGTGACAAAAACAAAAGTTCACTATCTTTAGTCTTAAACTTCGCAGCTCTGGATGCGTATATGCTGACACACTTAACACTGATCAATTTTGCTTTAGCTGATAACCTTGCCATTGATATTGACCAAGGCTTTAATGTCCTCACAGGGGAAACCGGGGCGGGTAAATCATTACTGCTAGATGCATTATCAGCATGTTTAGGTGATCGTACTGATACAAATTATGTTCGTTATGGTGCAGAAAAAGCAGATGTAACTGCCATTTTCAACTATCAACATGAAAGTGCCGAAGCCAAATGGTTACAAGCGCATGAAATGGAAGATGACACAGGAGAAATCCACCTCAGACGTGTTATTTTTGCAACAGGTAGAAGCAAAGCATGGATTAACGGTCGCCCTAGCAGTCTTTCCGAGCTTAAAGAACTTGGCCGTCTATTGGTACAACTATATAGCCAGCACAGTCAGCAACAGTTATTAGAACCACCCTATCCCAAGCATTGGTTAGACCGATACAGTAACTTTCAAAAAACTGCACAAGATGTACGTGATGCCTATGCTGTATGGCAGAAAAATATTCGCCAGCATCAGGCTGCTTTAGATGCTCAAGCAACACGCTTGCAACGAATTGAAACTTTAGAGCTACAACTCGAAGAACTCGAAGACGTAGTACAAATTCATTATAAAGATATTGAACAGGAATTTGACCGTCTAAGCCACCATGAACATATCATGCAAGATTGTGGCTATAGTCTGAATGTTTTAGATGAATCAGAACAAAATATATCTCAGGAAATATCCTCAATCATTCGTCGACTGGAATCACATGCTGGACGTAGCGAGCAGCTTTCTGAAATCTACAATTCACTGCTTAATGCCCAGAGTGAGCTTGAAGATGCAACTGCAAACCTAAGACAATTTATAGATCGTCAAAGCTTCGATCCTGAACGCATGGAACAGCTTAACTCCCAATTGGAAGTATTCCATCGTCTGGCACGTAAATATAGAACCCAACCTGAAGAACTCAAAACCGAATATGAGAGATGGCAACAAGAGTTAGAAAAGCTACATCAGCTCGAAGACCCTGAAACACTTGCAGAACAGGTTGAAATATCACATCAAATATTTTTAGAGAGAGCTGAACATCTGGATCAAATCCGTCGTGAAGCAGCGATTCCTTTAGCGAAACAGCTGACGGAACAGGTTAAACCACTTGCCTTACCTGAGGCGTATTTTGAATTTAAATTTGAACCTTTAGAACAGGTTTCAAGTGAAGGGCTAAGCTCTATTCAACTACTTTTCACCGCGAATAAAGGTATTCCTGCCCAGCCTCTTGCACGTGTTGCATCAGGTGGTGAACTGTCTCGTATTGCACTGGTTATGCAAGTCATGAATGCAGAAAAAACTGAGTCTGAAGTCCTTGTATTTGATGAGATCGATGTCGGTATTAGTGGCGGAACTGCTGAAATTGTAGGACGTTTACTGGCAGGACTTGCAAAACATGTGCAGATTTTATGTATTACCCATCAGGCTCAGGTTGCAGCACAATCTGATCAGCATTTATTAGTGAAGAAATTACAGACTGACCCTGCAAGTAGCACTATTGTTGAACTTGAAGAAGATCAACGTATTTTAGAGCTTGCCCGCATGACAGGCGGAGTAGAAATTAGTGAAACGACTTTGCAGCATGCAAAGCAATTACGCCAGCTAAAATTTCAAAACAGCCATTAAAAAAAGTTTGTTGAAATCACATTAGTCTTGTATGTTGGTAAAACCAATATAAATAATTTGTCGACCAAGGAGAACTGCTTAGGTGACCAAACAATATTTGACGCACCGTTGCCTGATTGCCCCGCCTGAAATGAATGATGATTTCTTTGCAAATACTGTCGTATATCTCGCCCGTCATGACGATGAGGGAGCTCAGGGAATCATTATCAATCGACCAGCCGGATTACAAATTAAAGAATTATTAAATGATCTGGATATTGATGCAGATAATGTAAATCCACATGAAGTTCTTTTAGGGGGACCACTTCGTCCTGAGGCTGGCTTTGTTTTACATACTGGACAACCTGTATGGCACTCTTCAATTGCTGTAGGTGAGAATGTTTGTATTACCACCAGTAAAGATATTTTAGATGCCATTGCACACAATGAAGGCGTTGGGCGCTATCAGATTGCTCTCGGATATGCGAGCTGGGGTAAAAACCAGCTTGAAGAGGAAATTTCACGTGGTGACTGGTTGATTTGTGATGCAGATATGGATCTGATTTTCAACCTACCTTACACCGATCGCTGGGATGCAGCATATCGAAAAATCGGGGTAGATCGTAGCTGGTTATCATCTGAGATCGGTCATGCCTGATTCAAACCCTGCACAGATGATCATGGCATTTGATTTTGGAACACAAAAAATGGGCATGGCTGTCGGGCAAGCACTCATTGAAAGCGCAAGCCCACTTGCCTTATTTCCAATGAAAGATGGTATTCCTAATTGGGATAATCTGCATAAAATCATCAAGCAATATCAACCCAACCTATTTTTAGTTGGTCTACCTCTCAATATGGATGAAACAGAGTCAGAGCTCTCTGCCCGTGCGCGTAAATTTGCACGGCGTTTGCGTCATCAGACAAATATTGAAACGTTCATGGTAGATGAACGCTTAACAACACGTGATGCACGCAATGAACTTGAGCACTATCACACGCAAGGGCGTGGAAAAAATATTGCTGCAGATAGTATGGCTGCCTGTTTATTTATCGAAAGCTGGTATCGCAATCCTGAAGGAATTAAACCGTAGGGTTAATCATATTCAAAAAAATTAAACCCTGGATAATCTCTTTGTCAGTTTAAAAATTTTCTGGGGAACTTTTAAAATAAAAATATCACAGAACTCTCTACGTATAGAAATGTTGACAGTCAATCCAGTGCATAGTTTATCTCATATCATGAACCCAATAAAAAACCGAGAGTGAGGTCTCGGTTTTTTATTGGGCAAAATCAGATCTCGATCTGGCTTCCCATTTCTACCACCCTATTTGGAGGTATCTGATAGAAGTCACTCACTGGGCTGGTATTGCGCTGCATCGAGATAAATAGCTTTTCACGCCATGGTGACATGCCGTCTCCTACAGCGTGAATTAAACGGTCACGAGAAATAAAGAAACTCATCCGCATCATATCAAATTCAAAATCAAGCTGTTTATAAGCCTGTTCTAATGCATGAGGAATATTAGGTTGATCTTTAAAGCCATAATACATAAATATCCTCTGGAAACGCTCATCCAGAACTTCAACACGGACTCTTTCCTGATCAGGTACATAAGGAACATCCCGGGTAATAACCGTCACCAGAATATTTCGCTCATGCAGAACCTTATTATGTTTAATATTGTGTAGCATCGCATGTGGCACCATACTCGGGGTACCTGTTAAAAAAATTGCCTCACCTGGAACAAAGATCGTTTCATTACTCAAACTGACACTTTTGATAAAAAGATCCAAAGGTAAAGCATCTTTTTCAAGACGGTTAAAGACAATCTCTCGTCCAGTTTTCCACGTCATCAGAATCGTAAATGCAATTACACCAATGAGGATAGGCACCCATCCACCAGAAACAATTTTAAGCGAAGTCGAGGCGATAAAAATAAAATCTATAATTAAAAAAGGAACAGCAAACAAAGCCACTTTCCATTTTGACCATCGCCATAAACCAAAAGCCAGAAAAGAAATCAGAATCGTATCACAGAGCATGGTCATGGTAACTGCAACACCATAAGCATTACCCAAGTTCGCACTGGTCTGGAAAATAAGAATAAGTAACAGGATCGAAACGTAAAGTATCCAGTTAATGAAAGGCAGATAAATCTGGCCTTGTTCCACATCAGAGGTATGGTGAACCGTTAAACGGGGCAAATAGCGCAATTGTATCGCCTGATTTGCCATAGAAAAGACACCTGTAATCACGGCCTGCGAAGCAATCACAGCTGCTGCTGTCGCCAGAATAATGACAGGATATAATGCCCATTCTGGAACAAGTAAATAAAATGGATTTTCAATCGCATCTGGATTACGTAGCAGTAATGCACCCTGACCTGCATAGTTTAAAAGTAAACATGGTAAAACAATGAAGAACCATGCCATGCGGATAGGTAACCGTCCAAAATGCCCCATATCAGCATATAAAGCCTCACCACCAGTCACGGTAAGAATCACCGCCCCCATTGTTAAGAATGCCACCATAGGCTGATGATAAATAAAGTTTACTGCCCAATGGGGACTCACCATAGTCAGTACATAAGGAGTTTGACTGATACTATAAACACCAATCAAACCTATAGAAATAAACCATGTCAGGGTAATCGGACCAAAAAACTTGCCCATGGTCCCTGTACCATGTCTCTGAACCAGAAAAAGTGCTGTCAATATCCCTATAGCAAAGGGTGTCAGCCATTTATTGAACATCGGTGTCGCAATACTTAAACCTTCTATGGCAGACATCACCGAGATGGCAGGTGTGATAATACCATCACCAAAAAATAGGGAAGCGCCAATAAAGCCGAGTGCGATAAGATAGATTTTTTTATTATCTGCTATACGTGTTGAACGTAGGTTGAGTGCCAATAATGACATAATCCCACCCTCACCATTGTTATCTGCACGCATAATAATGGTGACGTATTTAAAACTAATGGTGAGCATTAAGCACCAGAAAATTAGAGATAATATTCCCAATACCGTAACTTCTGAAATCGCAATATGCGCCTCAAGAAAACACTGGCGCAGTGCATACAATGGACTTGTTCCAATGTCTCCAAACACCACCCCCAATGCAGCAAGGGTTACCGCAGGCAATGCGGCTTTTTTTGCAGTACTTTGCATATATTAGTCTTCATTATCGACACTATTTTTGCGCAATATTATCACTGTGCAAAATCTTTTGCTCTAATTCAATTGTTTCTTCTTGGCTTTTTTGAAAAATTTAGATATTATCCCTCGCGCATGGTGAGGTGTCCGAGTGGCTGAAGGAGCACGCCTGGAAAGTGTGTATACGTTTACGCGTATCGAGGGTTCGAATCCCTCTCTCACCGCCAAAATTCATATTCATGCGGTTGCATGAAGCATCAAAAGGCTTAAATCTAAAGGGTTTAAGCCTTTTTTGTTGTCTCATGTAATCTCATGGCACCCATTGCAATCCCCCATAACGAGGGGGATAATTGGGGGGCAGGTTATCTAAGCGGATTTTCGTCCCCCAATTTTGTATGGAAGTGTCTTTAAATGCTTACAGATGCACAAGTCAGAAAAATTAAACCACTTGAAAAGAAAAAACGTTACTCAGATGAAAAGGGTTTGTATCTAGAAGTTACTTCTGCAGGCGGTAAGTTTTGGCGCTTAAAATATCGCTTTAATGGTCGTGAAAGCACTTTAACTATTGGAAGCTATCCTGAAATTACACTTGCCCAAGCCCGCCGTGCTCGTGATGAAGCACGCATCCAGCTGTATCAGAACATTGATCCCAATGCGATAAAGAGTCAACGCTTACAGGAAATTGACGAAAGCATCCTGTTTAAATCGCTTGCAATGGAATGGATGGAAGACCGTAAAGCTGTTATTAAAGAAGCCACTTATTTACGTGACCTTTCTGTTTTTGAAAAAGATTTATTTCCTGCTTTAGGCAATCTACCTATTGATCAAATCAAAGGTAAAGATGTGCTTGCTTGTGCTAAGAAAATTGAGGAACGTGGCGCACAGGAGATGGCTAAGCGTTCTATCCCCCTAGCAGGCCGTATTTTCCGTTGTGCGATACGTAAAGGCATAATTGAGCATGATCCTACCCCTCACCTACAAGAGGCGCTAAAGCCCCGTAAAGTAAAGCATATGGCACGTTTAGATATATCTGAATTTCCTGCTTTTCTGGAACGTATGGATCGCTATCACGGTAATCTTATTATCAAATCTGCTTTACAGCTTATGACGCTTACTTTTGTAAGAACGGCGGAGCTTCGTTTAATGGAATGGGATGAAATCGATTTTGAAAACAAATTATGGCGTATCCCTGCCGATAAAATGAAAATGGCTTTACCACATATTGTGCCGCTTTCAAAACAAGCTTTAGACATACTGGAAGTGATTCGACCAATCACTGGAATGAAGCAATACGTGTTCTATAACTACAGTACGGCTAAACCTATAAGTAGTAACGCTTTGTTATGTGCAATCCGTACTATGGGCTATAACGGGAAAATGACAGGGCACGGCTTTCGCGGACTAGCTTCAACCACACTACATGAACAAGGCTATATGCATGATGCAATTGAAGTCCAGTTAGCTCATAAAGTAGGTAATGCCGTATCACAAGCTTACAATCATGCTCAACATATGGACTATCGAATTAAGATGATGCAGGAATGGTCTGACTTTATTGATGGCTTACGAAATAATGTCATTCCTTTTCCTAAATATAAAGTCATATAGGTTCTTATAATGTTGCCAAATACGATTGATGAAGCGATTCAAGCAATTGGGAAGAACTGTACTAAACAAAAAATTGCCGATCTAATTATAAGTGGTGAACTTGAAGCTTGTTTTTACTTTGAGGGAGTTATTGGAGTTGTAAAAGAATTTATTCCAATTGTTCACAGCACAATGACTCCAACAGAATTAAAAACCGAGCTTCTACACACACAAATCAATCCTGATTGGTTAAAAATCCCAAAAGACATGACTGGGCTTTATGATTTTTTATATCAAAAACAGGAAATTCTTAAAATTAAAAGTGTTACAGGAAAATGTCCAACACTCGATGAATCGCGTACATTTGACTTCGTATTACTAGATGAAATAATCGAATATTATGAGTTATCACAAGAAATTAGTGATCCTAAAATTTTATCCTATTCACTAACACTGGATGAACTCCATATTTCAGCCGAAAGCTTGAAAAAATATATCGAGCATCAACAAACAGAAGATATAAATATTGCTCTTCTAAATGAAATAGAAACTTTAAAAAAACAAATAGCGACACTAAATGCAGATTTAGTCAAAGGTAAAAGTAAAAAAACCTATAATCAATTAATATACGCGTTACTTAATTACGCAAAATTAGATATTTCTCACCCTTATAGCATTTATCATTTATTAGCCAAGCATTGTGATGAACAAAAGGAAGTCATTCCTATTCCTACTAATGAAGTATTTGCTGATTATGTTCAAAAAGCAGTGTACGAATTTAATAATAGAGATCCGAAATAATCCGATATCGGACATTGAAGTTTAAGCCTTTCCTAAAATGCGCCTATCCCATGCAATCACTACCAATTGCATGATATTCCAACAACTTACATTGATAGGTGTAAACCATGTTTCAAGAAGAATTCTTGAGAATGAAAGATCTCGCCAATCGCTCCGATTACAAGGGACTAATTGGCGTTTCCTCCCAAACACTTTGGCGCTGGATTCAACAGAATCGCTTCCCAGCTCCTATCAGAATCGGCTCAAATATTTCTGTATTCAAAATGTCTGAGGTTCAGGCATGGATGAAGGCACAGGGCTAAAAATGACTGAATCCAAAATTTACAACCGTAAACAGGCATCTGAATTTCTAGCAAACCATTTACCCCACAAAACTGCGGATCAATGGCATCACTGGCTTGTCAGAAACATTAGGCAATCAAAGCACGTTTACAAATTGGCGTTTAAGGAAATTGGAAGGCAAATCTGTTACTCAGAGAACAGTTTGCTTACCTTTATTAAATCGTCTACCACACCTTACAACAAAATGAACAAAGGAGTTCAACATGGATGTTAAAACTAAGATTCTCGGTACAGTTGTTTCACAAATCGTGGAAGACTTGATGAATCACAAAGACTGGGATTCTTTAATGGGATACACGGACTGGACAACTTTCAATTGTAAAGTAAATCACAAACAGCTTACTTCAACAATTCAGTTACTGCTCCAATGTCCCGAATACAAACAAATCATTAAATATGGCAACAAAATCTTTAATGATGAAATGACCCGACAATCGGAGGAATTCAATCAAAAGCTTCAAAAAATCCCTTGTTAAAACTGACGGATTGAAAAAAACGGCTCTTAGAGCCGTTTTTTATTGCAAATTAATTTACAGGAATACAGAAGCCATGAATGATATTCAACTTAGCCTAGAATACCAACAACTTATGAATCGATTGGATCATTTAGATTTAATTGATCCATTTCACGATGATTATTATGCAGAAATGCAAGCTATCAATTTTCAGCGTGCATTTATCAAAGCTCAATCCGAGCGTCAGCTACTTCTACCATCGACAACATCCCAAGTTTTGAGCTTATCCATTTACACACCGCATGATGAAATGATTGACCTTATGGATTCATTAACTCAAATCTATGCCAAAAATGCACAATCAGCAGAGGATTTCGAAACCATTATTTACTCAAACATCAATAACTATGATTTCAAGGGAATGAATATTATGGTTAAAGCTCAAGTTGATTTTTTAGACTTATATTTTGAAATTGAAAAATCTTCTACACGGCATGACATTAAGAAGTATTTAACTGAAAAAACTGGGATTACTCACTACATTTCAGAACATAAAAAAGGCTTCATTATTCGCTTACACGATATGAATTCTATTGATCAATTACAGCGCCGTATTAAGCATTTAGATCACTTTAAATGCAATAGAGAAAGCTTTCGAATCATGGAAATTGAACTCGCGGTTGATTTCTATCGTTTTAAGCACAGAGCGCTTGTTACAGCCCTTTTTAAATCTATTTGTCTTCCTAGTACAGCTGAAAACTTCCGTGTTTTTAAGAACCAATCAGGTGTATTTACTCCCATTCCATTAACCCCTCTCGCAATGATGAATAAACTTGAAAGTGGATATAACATTGGAATTAATCATAAAAAAGCAGATGAATACTGGCATCTTTATGTCAAAACAACAGATCAAAACAAACAACCGTTACCTGAATACAAATGGCGCATCCGTGCAGAAAAGAACATTAAACTTAATGTTTTAAATAAAATGGATAATCGACTGACAAATTTAAAGAGAGTCTTATTTGATGGATTCAAAGGAATCAGCTTTACACAATTAATGAATAGCGCTCCCCAATCTATGAAAGACACTTATAAAGAATCCATTCAACCTTTTGGGATGGAGCAAGAAATCTACTATGATAAATCTCGTCATAAACGGACTTTACAGAAATATATTGAAAAAAATGCTGATTTGAATCGGCTTATTTCCAATACAGTTCATAATTTACTACGCAATTTTGCTATCAGTGTTTAAGTACAGTAATTCTAGCGTAAGCCTTAACTCTTAAGGCTTACGGATTTCTTTACATGTTTAATCTGCCTAATAACTTATATAGAGTAGTAATACCTATATTTAAGCATCAATTTAATATTTACTTAACTCTAAATTAACCTCTGTCATATAAATGAGCGAAGTCTTGAGAA
>NZ_OOGT01000088.1 GCF_900323515.1 Acinetobacter stercoris
GAATTAAAGTATGTCTGTTTAAAAAATAGAAGTGGTCACCTGTTAGTTCAACGCAGCCTAACCAGTTTTCAGTATGTTGCTGCCATGCATCCATGACACTTTGATCTGGAATATCTGGATCATCTTTACCATAAAAGGCAATAATAGGTACTTCTGTTTTATCTATACTTTCACTTAATAGTTGATCGCTAATATAAAAATCATTGCGAATGATTTTAAGAAAAAATGCCAAGGCTTCATTATTATTTAAAATTTCATCAGGAAAATTATTATATCGCTTCAATTCACTTATAATTTTTTCATCACTGAGCTCATGTTTATAGCGCATATGTTGAATATACTGATGCTCAGGACGACTACTTATAACAATCAATTTCAACTGATCAATAACATTTTTTTGAGCAAGATGGTCTAAAACCTTCCAAATTAAACCGCCCCCAACACTATGCCCAAACAAGATGAAAGATGTCTCTGAATGAACAGATATCTGGTCTACAATCTGGCTTGCCAGAAGGTCTGGATCATCAATTAATGGTTCATTTATTTTGATACCATGACCGGAGTATTCTATAGGAATAATCCGAATATTGTCAGAGATGATTTTTTTCCATGAGTGATAAATACTTGCACTACTTCCAGCTGGTGGCAAACAAAACATATTACATCGATATGTATTCATTTGATAACTCTCCATATTTCAAGCACTTTTATCATGGAAAAATGCTTGAATTAGGTAATTTATAATATTAAAGCTAAACAGCAGAATTTAATGTTATGCTCTGAGTAGGTTGCCAGATACTTGCATCACGATGTGTAACGAAAATAACCGTAGCACTCACCCCCAATATCGTTTTGACAATTTCCTGCTCAGTTGTTTCATCGAGTGCAGATGTTGCTTCATCCAAGATTAAAATTGGCGCATCTTTGAGCAATGCCCGAGCAATCGCAACACGTTGCCGCTCACCACCTGATAATGCGGTGCCTTGTTGCCCTACTGATTGGTCTATTCCTTCCGCTGCGCGATCGATGACTGTGCCTAGTGCTGCAAGTCTTGCAGCAGTTTCAATCTCAGCTTTTGTTGCATCAGATTTACCGATGCGAATATTTTCAGCCAAACTTCCTGTAAACAGGATCGGCTCTTGAGCTACATAGGCAATATTTTCAACCAGATCTTCATACTTTATTTGGTCAAGTGATATTCCACCAAGAGTAATTTGCCCTTTTTGTGGATCATCGAATCGTGTAAGTAACTCAAGCAATGTACTTTTACCACTACCACTTGGTCCAGTCACCCATACTCTTGCACCTGCCAGGATATCAAATGAAATGTGCTCAAGCGCTGGTTTATAACTGACATTCTGGACTGAAATATCAAAACCAACAGGTACTTTAGAATGTAATGCTTCAGGTAACTCAGGTGCATGTGTGATCTGATTGAAGTTTCGAAGTGCTGCAAACAGATCATTTATATTTAATCCTGCAGTGGCAAGTTCTGCTAGTGGTGCTGCTGCCCGTCCAATTAATACGAGTAATGCCAGAACCAAAGCTGCATTATCTGTCCCGATCATTACAAGATAAATCGCTATTCCAGTTATAGGCAAAACACTTGCTATAGTCGCGATAAAAGTGGCAAATGCTGCAACACGATTAATGCTTGCTAATATCGCTTCTTGTTCTACCCAGCGATGTTCTATTCGCTGAATTGCACCAGCTGGACCTGCTGCTGTTCGCAAGAGTTCAATATGATCGACCAACTCTAAGGTTGCCTGTGACGCACTTAAATCAGAACCATTACGTCTTGCATCAGCTCGAATCAATGAACGTTGAGCCAGAAATTGAACGGATAAAGAAATTAAAAGTAGAAACAATGCCACTAACGCAGCATTTAATCCAGCAAGGGTTGCAATACCGATCAATAAAAATAGCGGCATCAAGGGCGCATGTAAAAAAGTTTGCAATTGATGCGCAGGAATACTCATGAAACCTGGTATTCCTTGCCCAGCAATGGTTTTAATCTGGGCACGTTGTTCACTACCAAACCAAGAAAGTTTGGCTCGCGCTAAAGATTTACCTAATTCAGCAAATAAATCACCCGCTAAACGCACACCAGTTAAAAATCCAGCTCGTGTAACAATGACAGTCATTAATATAGCGACAACCGCACTAATGAATACCCAGTTTGGTGCATAGTGATTCACTATTGCAAAAGCCAATACGCTATAGGCTATTGCTTCAATTGCAGCAACCATGATCCAGCCTATAGCAACTGCAATTAGCCTTTTCCTGGCGACCCGAGGAAGCATAGAAAATATCTGATCTTTTTTTAACTTATTAATAATACTCATAAAGATCTTCCTGAATCACTGATCACATCAAGTGCCAATCTGGCATCAGCCTCGGCAGCTAAAGCCAAATCATGTGTCACCATAACAATTGTTTTATTTTTCTGCTTAGCCAAATCCTGTAATTGCTGCATTAACTTTGTGGAATTTGCTTGATCTAGTGCGCTTGTAGGTTCATCTAACAGAATAACGGAGGCATTTGTTAAAAATGCCCGTGCTATCCCAACCCGCTGTTTTTCTCCACCTGAAAGCAAGGTCGCATCTGTATTTAAATCTATTTTTAATTGGGCTTTAAGTAATGCTTGCTCAAGTTGTTGATCATCTGCATTAACAGCAGATAAGGCTAAGTTTTCTTTTACTGTAGCTGGTAATACATCTCCTCCCTGAGGGATAAATAATATCTGTTGATGCCTAAGCTTTTCATTAAGTTGTGATAAATCGGTTTTTGCAAACTGGACACGTCCCTTTTGCAAGACATCTAAACCTGCAAGCACCTTCAACAAGCTTGTTTTCCCTACACCACTTGGCCCTGTAATAGCAGTAATGGACTGATTTGGAAATGAATAATTCAATTGATCAAACACACACTGACCATCAATCACAAAACTTGCGTCTACAATCTCAAATGCTGAGTCAGTTTCAAGTTGTTGTATATGTCCTGATGTAAGTATTGGTTCTTTTAAAAAAGCAGATAAACGACTTGCTGCCGCACGACCTGCTGCAACATAATCCAGACCATGCCCTAATCGCAGTGATGGAGTAACAATAGCTAGACTAAAGAAAAGTGTTGCAGCCAGTGTCATCGTGTCATATTGATAAGCTACAAAATAGGCTATGGCAAAGGTTGCCACTGCTTGTAACAACGCTACTGCTATAGCTGCAAGTGTTGCCACTTTGCTGACCCATGAAACCATATTCTTGGTAAAGTGCTGTGTAGATTGGGTATAGGAAGATAATGCACCCGACTGTTGACCATAAATACGATTGTCACGAATACCACGTGCATAGTCATCAGCCGCCGCAATTATATCGAGCATGACCTGCATACGTGCAGCTCCATCTCGTTTAGATACATGTGGCACAATGATCAGATAATACAATGAAGCAATCGCTCCAGGTAACAAAACCCAGAGTGCCACAGGTCCAACCAGTATCATTAACAGAAAAATGGAAACCAATGGGATAACAGCAAAAATAGCAATTTCTGAAGGTAAGTGAGCCACCATATAATGCAATGTGGCAATATCATCTGAAACCAAACGCTTTAAAGTCTGATCTCCCTGTTTTGAAAGTGTGGTCGCGGGTAATCGAGTGATATGGTGAGCAACCTGACGACGTAATCGGGCTGAAAACCCTGCTTCAGCATAATGAACGATCCATGATGCGAGGGCTGCTAAAGCTGCTCCGGTGAGCCAGCATCCGACAGATAATATCACCCAATACGACGTCAGATTACCCACTAGCTGAACCATACACCAAAGTGCTGCCAACATCGCTAAACCAGAAAATACAGCAGCTAAAGTTCCCGCCAATAATTGAGGCAATGCAGGGCGAAATGCTGGTGCTAATGAAGGGTCAATCATTAAACGCCCCAGACTTAAATCACTCATGCTCGCCTCTCTTGATGATTATTGATAAAACATGAGATGTGTTAAACCTAAAATAGATTGCAAGGTTATGATTTTCCGTTGGTAGATCAGATAAAATATTATATAAAACTTGTTTTTGTTGAATGTTAGATTGCATAAATCACTTCCTAAGCTATATTTAGATTATTTTCCAGGTACTTAAATTAATAGTTATCCGATCGGAGTTGATTGCTTGACTTGACTAAAAACAGGCTGAGCGTTTGGACTCACCTTGCAGATTAAAAATAACATCATCAATTAAACTATCTATTTTCTGACTATCTTGATGGTGTGCAGTGGTAATTAAATGAGCCATGTTGCCTGAAGTTGCGAGATAATGTTTTTTCCAAACATGTTCTGAAGGACATGGAAAAACTACTGTAATTGAATTCAGGTTACGCCAGGCATGTACGCCTGCTGCTTGAAAGCGACCAACAGCATACTCTGCCATTTTTAGACAATGTTGAATCCGTTGTTTTCTCTGTAAAAATGATTGACTACGTATTGCTGCCCACATCAACAAGACGGTATGTCCATTACGTGAACCACTAATGGTCTGATCGCGGGTGGAAATATAATCAACATCTACTGCTATTCGGTCTACATTTTGACGTTTAGCGACAACAATTCCGCAAGGAATAGGTGAGCCAATCATCTTATGACCTGATACACAGATTGAATCAACACCATCAGCGAAAGAAAATGCCTGAGGATGATCAACAAAAGGTAAAATCATGCCACTCAATGCAGCATCAGCATGAATATAATAATCGCGTCGCTGAATTCCTATTTGTTTTAATCGTTTTTGAATCAATTCAATATCATCTATTGCACCGGTCATGGTTGTACCAATATTGGCAAAAATGATGGGATGCTTTTCTTGATGAGACTGGATTTTGTTGATCAGATCATCTACGTTTATTTCACCATTATCCAATGATTCAATCACACATGCTTTCATTTGCAATAGTTTGGCAATTTTCACCACCGAATAATGCGTATCTCTGGAATAATACAAGGTCGCATCTGGAAATAATTCGCGTGCCAGATAACAACCAAACATATTGCCTTCTGTACCGCCATTAGTGACATAACCCCAGCTTTCTTCAAAGGGAATCTGAAAGATTTCAGCAAAATACTGCATTACATCCTTTTCAAAATCAAAGGAATTTAGAGCATAATTACTATAGTCTTTCCAATCTCCACAATTATTTATAGAGAATTTAAAAAATCGATATAAGGCAGAATAATCAAAATCAGCAGACTCTGGATAACCAATATTAAAGTACTGATGTTTTAAGCAGTAATTCCAAAAGCCTTCTATTCTGTCTTGATCAGTAGGCGATAAAATCATTTTTTGCTCCGTTGCCATGACGACTAGATATCGTCTAAGGAGTCGCTATATAAGATTTAAATTTTGTGCATAAATTTAGCGACTACGATTTGCGTTGTGCCACATAATGACAAGCTCCTATCCCGCAATCCTTTGCCTTGCATCAACCAACGACCACCAGTTTGATAAAGATGGGTTACGTCCTAATTCTTCAAAACTGACATTAATTCCTTGTCCTTTAAGCTCGGATGCAAACTGCATGATGCGCAAAGAGTCCAAGCCATAAAGGATAAGATTTTCCTCTGGATCTAATTCATCTTCTTCTATGAGCTGTTGTATTTTCTGTTCTAACCACTGACGAGTCATAATATTTGGGGCATCAATGACTAAGGATTTAGTATCAATAACTTGACCACAGCGTGAAGAGACATATTTCAGAGCCAGACGATGTTCTTCTTCAGAAAAATCGGCAACTGCATCACCCACCAAAAATGGCTGTATATCATTCATAAATGCTTCAACTGCTGTGACCATGCAGCCAATATGTGCATAGACACCACCAATAATGAGCTGATCACGATTCCAGTTTTGCATTTGCTCAAGTAAATCTGAACGTTTAAAAGCGCTGTAACGCCACTTTGTCAAGACAAGGTCATTTTCCGAAGGGGCAAGTTGATCAATAATTTTCTGTTGATCCCTTGTTGAAGCAGGCAAGCCAGATCCCCACATTGCATTAAGTAATGCACGATCTGCGGCAGGTTGCTCATAAGGCTGTGCTGTATATACAACAGGGATATTATGCTGATATGCCCATTGTCTAAGACGTACCAGATTATTAATCAGCGTCTCGATCAGTTCACTTTCCTGATCATAAAAATTTAAAAAATAACGTTGCATATCATGAATTAATAATACGGCTCTACCTGGATCAGGCTGCCAATCTGTTTTGTTATCTGGATAACTTTCTTTTGTGGGGATTGTGTAATTGGAAATTTTTGAAATAGCCATATATTTCTCTATACTTATTCAAGATGTTTTTGATGTATTTAAAATACTGCGAAGTTGTTTCTTATCCACCTTGCCTACTGCGGTAAGTGGTAAGCTTTCGATTAATCTGATCTGATCTGGAAGTTTGTACTGTGCAATACCCAGCTTCATTAAATGGCGTCTGAGTGTGATTGCCTTGAGTTCAGTACTGCGAGAAACAATAAATGCACAGCTTTTTTCACCAAATTGCTCATCGCCAATAGCAACCAACGCTGTATGGATAACATCAGGGTGTAACAGAATCAGTTCTTCGATCTCTTCAGAAGCGATCTTTTCACCACCACGATTTATTTGATCTTTAATACGTCCAGCTACATGCAAATTACCGTCTGCAGTTCGTTGAACAAGATCACCAGAATAATAAAAACCTTCCTGATCAAATACCTGTGAATTATGTTCAGGACTTTGATAATAACCGCAGAAAGTATAAGGGCCACGAGTTGCAAGCATTCCAACCTCACCCTCTGCAACCTCTTGCCCCGATTCATCTACAATTTTGATTTCATCATCTGGGCTGATTGGTCGACCTTGAGTGGTAAATATTTGCTCATCAGGATCATCTAATCGGGTGTAATTGACTAATCCTTCTGCCATACCAAACACTTGCTGTAGCTGGCAGTTCAAGATTACTGGAACCTGACGCGCTAAAGATTCAGGAAAACTTGCCCCACCTACCTGTAACAATTTTAAGGACTGGATCTGATCTAAATATTGTGGAGCTTCTTGCAACCACATAATGACTGCACTAGGCACCAGAGATGCCATATTGACTTGATGACGCTGAATGATTGAAAAACAATTTGATGGTTCCGGATTAGCTGCCATCACCATACAACCGCCCACATGAAAAACGCCTAATGCCCCAGGGGAACTCAGCATAAAATTATGTGGGGCAGGAATAGCACAAAGCAGTCGTGTATCTGGTGTTAAAGCACAGATGGCTGCACTCGCACGAACACTATAATCATAGTCATTATGAGTTCTAGGTATAAGCTTTGGTGTTCCTGTACTACCACCTGACAATTGAAAAAATGCAACCTGATCTGCTGGTGTAGGGAAAAAATTTAAAGAAGTATCAGATGGCGTTTCTAACCACTCAGACAACGCCAACTCATTGTTTTCATGATTAAGCATTAAAATAATTTCAGGATTTAAACCTGATTCATCAAGTGCATGGATAAATACGTCATTGCTAAAAACTTCATGCTGCCTTGATGCAATCAACAGTTTCGGCTGAATCTGTTTTATAAAAGCATTCAGTTCATATTGACGATGACTATATAAAGCATTTAATGGAGCAATCCCTGCCTTGAGTAAAGCAAAAAATACCATATAAAATTCAGCTACATTAGGAAGCTGAACCAATGCAGTATCTCCTTGACCTAACCCTTTCTCAGCCAATCGAGAAGCCAAATTAGACGATAGACGGTCTAATTCTGCATAACTAAAAATGCGCTCTCCACAAATAATTGCGGGAGAATCAGGATAAGATTTTGTACTTGTCGTTAATATGCGTGTCAAAGGCTGGTCGATCCAATAACCTTTACTTCTATACAGCTTCGCCCTTTCCTCTGGCCAAGGCGTAAATTCTATCTTTAGATTTTTCATATCATTTTAAATATTCAATTTGGTTATTCATTCACAAGCTATAGATCTAACTCGTTTTTTTATTTCCTTTGAAATACTGGGATGAAGATCAAATCTGGATACCATCAAAAGGAATGCCTTGAGATAAAAATAATCTGTGTATTTGCAAAGGTATATGAAAACAATTAACAAATGCAACTAGTAATCATTATCATTTATTTGTATGATGCTTAAACAAGATTAATTTGTCAACCGAGTTATCGTGCAATGAGTGAATTAACTTCGATGCAAGCAGCCTGTTGGTTTGGGCGCTCTAATAACGCAATTTTGGGCGGAGTTTCTGCTCATCTTTATGCTGAGTTTGATGGACAATTTATTGATACAAATAGACTAAATTCAGCAATTGAACGACTTTATCAAGAACATGAACTACTGAGGTTAAACATAAATGCAGATGGGATTCCAAATATTGTCCCTTTTATACATATTCCAAGATTAGAAATTGATGATTTTTCAATGCTCAGTAGTGATGAGCTTGAGCAAAAACTTTTACAAAAAAGAGAGCAATGGACTCATCAACAATTAGATTTAACCCGTGCTGAAACTGCAAAGTTTTCCATAAGCCTTTTTAAAAATAATATTTTTCGTTTTCATGTCGATACAGATATGATCGCGATAGATCCATCCAGCTTCCGCAGACTCATGGAAGACCTTGCATTATTTTATGAAGATATCGATACGGTATTTTTAGCTCCACCCTCTTTTTTTAATTGGTATGACAAGGTTCGCTCAGACGCGGATTTTAAAAAATTGCGCAATAGAGATCGCTTATGGTGGAAAGCACGCCTTGCTGATATTGCCCCTGCCCCCTCTTTACCTTTTTGTGGTAATGAATCAGCAAAAGCCCAAAGCTATCGTTTAAATACCTGGTTACAACCTGCTGAAAGAAACGCATTAAAACAACTGGCAAGATCACAGCAGATTACTCTTTCCAGTTTAGTCTTAAGCCTGTTCGCATTTACCTTACACAAATCAACTCAAGATCTGAGTTTTAGATTAAATGTTCCTGTTTTCTGGCGTGAACTACTTTACCAAGATATAAGACGGACGATTGGTGATTTTGCGAATTTGGTGATTTTGAATGTGCACATGGCTCATGTTGATACAATCGCGGCACTGGGTAAACAAATTGCCAGTCAGATGATTGAGTTACTTGAACATTCACATTATTCAGGTGTCAACGTAATGCGTGACTTATCACGTTATCATGGCTCAGCCCAGCTGGCTCCTGTTGTATTTACCTCAGCATTAGACCTACCAGAAGGTGAACTATTTTCAGAACGCGTTAAACATGTTTTTGGCTCAATGAATTGGACTATTTCTCAAGGGCCTCAAGTTGCACTGGATGTACAAGTTGCGAACATGGATGGTGGAATTTTAATTAATTGGGATATCCGCATAGATGCCCTGCCTAAAGACTGGATTACAGATTTATTTCATTCATTTAGTTCACTTCTCAAACAAGTAGCAGCCGAACCAGAACGATTAAACACACCTCTTGTACATTTAGACCATTCTTTATCAAAAGAAACAAATATGCAAAAACCCTTAAATACACTACAAAAAGCGTATTTATTGGGGCGTACGACTTCATTACCACTTGGTGGTGTAGCAATGCAGGAATTCCGTCAGTACCACGGAAGCATGGATATAGTGTTATTAAAACAACGACTGACTGAAATGGTACGACGTCATGAAAGTTTACGCACCTATATTGATAAAAATAAACTGATTCAGTTTGTGAGTGACCAAGAAGTTATTCAACTCACTGAAATTGATTTAACTGCCTTAACTCCTGAACTCGCTGCTCAACATATACAAGCACATAAATATCATTATACTCATGCACTTTTTGATCTTGACCAGCCACCTTGGGACATCACTGTATTTTTATTAAAAGATCATCTTTTGACGATATTTGTACGTTTCGATGCCTTAATTTTAGATGGTCGATCGATTGCAGCACTCATGCTTGAGTTATTTGATGGTCAACAGCATGAAATTGAAGAACAAACTGTAGTAACGACAAGTGAAAACAACATATCCCAGCGCCAGTCTGACATGGCGTATTGGGAACAAAAGCTGTCTCAAGTTGCCCATGCACCACAGCTTCCATGGGATGCATCTTTACAAGATGTAATAACATCACGTTATCAGCGTAAGAGCCTTGTCATTGCTCCAGACCAATTTAAACAAATGTCTAAAGTTGGTGCAAAACAAGCCTTATTTAAAAACTCTGTAATCATGTCAGTTATTTTACAGGTACTTGCCTACTGGAGTCATGATGGTTCATTATGTGTAGCTGTTCCAACATTGCCATTATATGCAGGACCATTTTCAAATAGTTCGACATTTATTGCTATTGAATGGAAGCATTCCCAGCATATGGTTGAACAGGCAACTCTATTACAAACAGATATTCTAGAAGGATTACAACATCTATCATTTTCTGGCGTCGATCTGGCCAGACTTCTCTTTGAAAAATCGGGCTCAGGCCCTGTATTACCTGTGGTTATTACCAATGGTCTATCATGGCCTGTCCTTGCTGAATCTATGCTTATAAAACAACAAGATGGGCTCACTCAAACACCTCAAGTCGCAATTGATATCCGCTTTAGTATGCAAAGTAATGGTGCTTTGCAATTCAATATTGACTACGCTGAAGCTGCAATTTCAGCAGAAATGATTGATGATTTTTTGAATGCACTTAAATATGCAATTGATCAGATTACTCACAGTGGAGTATTTAATGTTGAGCTTTCAGATCATTTTGCCGAACTGCAAAGCAAACGGCACTATTTCAATAATTATAGTTTAAAAAATCAGATCATCAGGGAGCAAACAACCGTTAAAGAAAAAACATCGCAACGTAATCAATTATTAAATATTTATTTAGAAACTCTAGGTCAACCTGAAAATGCTTCCTTCGATGATTTGACACATTTCATCAATATGGGACTACGTCCACACCATTTAAAGATCATTTCTCAACGTATCAATGAAACTTATGCAATTCAACTTTCTCCCGCTCAGCTCATCCATTGCCGTGATGTGACAGAAGTAGAAAAACTAATTGCACAATATTAACACTCAATTTGAATTTTAACCGTTTCGGAACTACATAAAGTATAAACATGAAAAATATAGATATTACTGGAATTGGTATTGGACCATTCAATTTAGGATTAGCAGCATTACTTTCTCATCACCCTGATGTCAAAGGCGTATTTTTAGAACGAAAACCAGAGTTCCGTTGGCATGAAGGACTCTTGTTACAAGGTACAACACTACAGGTTCCCTTTTTTGCAGATTTAGTCACTATGGCAAATCCTTGTCATCCATTAGGGTATATCAATTACTTGCATCAACATGACCGTTTACATCAGTTTTATTATTACGATAGTTTTCTAATCCCTCGTCGTGAATATGATCATTATTGTCGCTGGGCTTCTAGGCAATTACCTGCCTGTCAATTCGGGCAAAATGTTAATGATGTTCAATATGACTCAAAGCTTGATAAATTTATTGTCGAAAGTGAATCTCATACGGGCGAAAAACAACAATATATGAGTCAAAATTTAGCTATTGGCATTGGAACCAAACCCAGAATTCCGACATGGTTAGCATCATGCAAACACCCGATGGTGATACATTCTGCCGAATTTGCACAAATTCAGGAACAGCTAAAACAATGTAAACAAGTCACAATCATCGGTTCTGGTCAAAGTGCAGCCGAATGTGTTCTGGCACTTTTTAATGCTCTTACTCCTGAACAGGTAGAAGCTGGTGCGTCAATCCGTTGGATTACTCGTTCCGCAGGCTTCCATCCTATGGAATATTCAAAACTGGGACAGGAATGCTTTACCCCAGCTTATATGCAATACTTCCAGAGTTTGCCAAGAGAAAAACGGCGTGAAATTGCGGCAAATCAAGGTCTCATTTATAAAGGAATCAGTTTTACAACCATCGGTGATATATACGATATTCTTTATGAGCGCTCTGTTGGTGATGCAAACTCTGGCCTAAGTCTATATTCAAGCTGTGAAGTCGAATCTATTGAAATACTTTCATCGGGCTCTCTACGCATAACGTGTTTGCATACACAATTAGAGCAAAAATGCCATTTTGAAACAGACGCTATCGTTACTGCTACAGGTTATGTGCATGATTGGCCCGCATGGTTTGAAAACATGAAAGGTTCAGTTTTAGCAACTGATGAAAAAAAGGATTGCATCGTGCAGGAAGACTTTACTGCTTTACGCTGTGATCAGGGCAAAGGGCGTATTTTTATCCAAAACTCTGAAATCTTTCAACAAGGTGTAGGTTCTCCAGATTTAGGTATTGGGGCTACACGGAACTCTGTCATCATAAATCAGTTACTTGAACGTGAAGTTTACCGTATACCAAAACAGTCATCATTCCAGCACTACGGTTTAGCTAAATAAAATACTTATTTATAAAAAAACCCGCAAAATAGCGGGTTTTTTAATGTATCTATTTCAAGCAATTAAAAATCATATGATGCTGATAGCATGTATGTTCTCGGTGCACCTAAAACCAAGTCAGATAATTGTGGCATGCCCCAATACGCTTTATTGGTTAAATTGTTAATAGTGGCACGAAACGTCACAGGATGGTTAGAAATCTTGGTACTATAACGAGCCCCTACATCTAATAATGTTCGACCAGGAACATGTAATGTGTTTGATTGATTAATATATTGTTTTGAAACCGCAGTTGCATTACCAGACAAGGTCAGAATCCCTTGAGAGACTTGTGTATCCCATTCTGCCCCCAATTTTGCTTGCGTTTTTGGGACACCTTGTGCGATATGACCATTGCTTTCACCTCTTTGTGTTTTGGTCAACTCAGGTTTTATATAACTCATCCCCCCCATTAAACGAACATTTTCAATTGGTGAACCAAAGAATGACCATTCAATACCACGATTTCGTTGTTCTCCATTTGCAGAAAAATAGTTGTTTTCCAAATAGCTATTCGGTTTCTTAATTTCAAAAACTGCAAAGGTATGCGCAAATGACCCTTGATCAAATTTCACTCCCAGCTCTGTTTGTTTGGTTTTCTGTGGAGGTAATATTGTTCCTCGGTTATCTGCTGTGATAGGTGCCTGATCCCCTTTCGTTAAACCTTCAATATAGTTTGCATATACAGAAACTTTATCTGTAGCTTTGATGAGTAAAGCAGCCGCTGGCGTTGTAGCAGATTTACTATATTGTGCTTGTGTATTAGTAGAACTGGTTGGTTTTACAGTTTGGTAGCGTGCTCCTAAAGTGAGTTGCACCCGATCATGAACGAAGGACAAAGTATCAGCTAGTCCATAGCTACTTGTCTCTAATGTTGAGTGAAATAGAAAAGGAGTGTTCATTGGTATATTTGCTCCCCAAACAGGATTATAAATATTGGTATCCCATTCACCAGACTTTCTGCGCCCATAGTCATCTTGTTTATGTTTATAATAGGTCATGTTTACAACCCATTGATGACCAATTGAACCTGTTGTAAAGTTCCCTTTAAGCCCAACATCTGCAGACTTTTTATCAGTTTCAAAAGCAAGCTGAGCTAAAGTCGTTTTAAAATCACCTTGGTTATTTTTTATTTCTGATGAAATTGTACCGTTATATTTATACTTAGTATTACTTTGACCATAATTAGCATAAGCCATTACGTTATCATTTATATCATATTCACCGCGTATCATCGCACCTTTATCTTTGGTTTCAACAAATCCCCAATCTGGATTGAGTAATGTATCTGCCTTAGGCGGTTTTAGGATACCCACATTTGGGTATTTATCCAAATTAAGGCTGATTCCTCTTGTTTGCCCATCAATCCTATCTTCAGCATCATATGCATCTACAGAAATACGTGCTTTTTCACCACGCCAGTCTAACCCTAAAGCAAACTGTTCTGTTTTTTTGTCCTGATGATTTACAGCCCCCTCTCCATCACGATAGACACCATTAAAACGAACACCGAATTCTTTGTTTTCACCAAAACGTCTCCCCACATCTATATGTCCCCCAAACTGCGAATCGGACATATAAGTTGTCGTCAATCTTGCGAGGGGATCCTCTCCTGCCCGTTTAGTGACCAGATTGACTGTACCGCCGACAGAACCTGCAGGTGGCATACCGTTGAGTAGTGCCGATGGACCTTTTAAAACTTCAACACGTTCAAACATTTCAGGAGAGGTACGATAAAATGGGGTAATCCCAAACAATCCATTCATCGACATATCATTGGTATTTGAAGCAAAACCACGAATATAATAGTTTTCACTCCATGCACCACTTGCACCATTGGTAAATACTGATGGATCAGTTGCTGCAATAACATCCGTTATATCTTTTGCTTGCCTATCAGCAACATATTTTTCAGTATAACTGACAGTATTGAATGGGGTTTCCATAAATTTTTTATTGCCAAGAAAGCCAATATTGCTCGATGACGCTATTTGCCCGCCCGCATAAACCTCATTATTTTCAGCCTTTAACCGAATAACAGGCAAAACTGAGTTATCTGTACTTTCTTTTTGTTGTGTTGAACTTGTCAACCCACCAGTAATCTCGGCATAGGCATGCGGCATACACATAAATACTGTACCCAAAGCACTTCCAAAGATTAATGCCAGACGTGCAGATACAATACGGTTGAGGATAAATGATGCTTTTTCCTGTACCACCAATGATTTATTTCTTAATTTATGACTGCAAATATATTTGTTCATAGGAGATTCCTTAGAATTTTAATGATTGTTCTATACATCACCTGCTTTTTTTAAAAGCATAGTTTTTAAATATTTATTAATAAATTCAACAACAAACAAATC
>NZ_OOGT01000415.1 GCF_900323515.1 Acinetobacter stercoris
TGATTTAACTTATTCAACATATAATTTGGCAACTTAATTTTTCTTTTTTCACAATAATCCATAAAATTATCAAAAGTTAAATAATTTAATTTCAATGCCTTAAAGATCAAACTGTAGAATATGGCTTTATGATCAATATATTGTAATATTTCAAAAAACTGCTCTAATGCCCCTTTATATAGCATCCATTGAAAAGCACGTCCCCTAAATTCATTTGACTGTAAATTTTCTAATGGATATGATATAAAATATTCTTCAAAATTAAAGCCTTGCCTTTTTAAATAAAAATAAGCTAACTCTATAATTGAAAAATAGCGACTATTCCATGAAGCAAGCAAATCTTCTAGTTCTAGGTATTGGTTTGTGGCAAGATACTCCAAGGACTTACTTTGCACATCTTTAAATGTTTTTTGTCTAACCAATTTTTTTTAAAGCATCAATATTTTGATTTTCGATCAATGAGTTTAGCCATAATGCTCTCACCAGTTGATCCTTTGCTTTACTTGACCACGCTATTAAACCTTCATGGTTGATACATTTTGTTCTAACAGCATAAGCTAACAATGCACGTGGCAATTTCCCTTGTGAACTGATAAGTACAAATTTAAAATAGCTAGTATCTTCTTGAATTTTATAAAATATTAATTGATTAATTTCATCTATTGAGCGTAATCTTATTTGAGTCATCGCAACATCTAAAAAATAATCAATACATAATTTAGAAAAATCTTTGCGTTGACTCCACTCGATTATACGCTGTTTAGCTATGTCTTGATTGATTGGTACATGATCACTCAATCTTAATAGTAAAAGTGGAAATAGCTCCTTTTCATAATGATATTTAGCTTGTTCCAATGCCCATTGGCGATCATAACCACTATAACTTTGTAAATGATTAATCAAATCATCTAAATATCCCTCTCGTTTAGGCAGGTTTGATGTCAATTTTTATTGAAATAAAGAACCTTGCTGATGATCAATCATTTGATCTTGTGATGATGATAAGACACCTACGTTTTCAATTTTCTTAAATATTTTTTTTAAAAACTCAATCACTTGATCTACACTTTTTATGT
>NZ_OOGT01000215.1 GCF_900323515.1 Acinetobacter stercoris
ATATTAATGGTGAATTAATTTTAAAGCGTATTTTTAATGTTGCAAAAAAAACAATAGAACGTATTGAAAAATATTGTCAGCTGAAATTAGTCAGTATTTATAATACTGAACAAGATTTTCTTTCTGATTGGCTTAAAGAAATTAAAATTGATAGGAATTCGTTACTAATTATAGATAAAAATAAATTTTGGAGTTTAGCTGCAAGTGAAATGAGACCATATTGTAAAGTTGCATCAGTATTACATAGTGTTCATTTAAGAGAGTCTGTCTTAAATGATATTTATAATGGACAGTTAAATTCAAATTATGCTGCGATATTGAATAAGAAGCATGTTGTTGATGCAATTCTGACGTTAACTGAGGAGCAAAAAACAGATATTTTATTAAGATANAATGACTCACATAAAATATTTGTGATTCCACATTCTATTGATGGTGATTACTGCTATTCCTCAAATGGTGAGTTGGTTAATTCTAAACGCCTTATTGCATTATGTCGACTTTCACCTGAAAAACAAATTGAAGATATGATTAATATTATGTCTATTTTAAAAAACAGAAATTGTGATGTAGAACTTTATATTTATGGAGAGGGGGGAGAAAGGGTAAAGCTAGAAAAAATGATAGAAGATCTTGATCTCCAAGAGTATGTATATTTACCAGGTTATGTAAGTAATATTCATGAGGTTTATCAGAATGCATTTTTATCTTTATTGACAAGTAAATGCGAGGGGTTCTCTTTAGCGGTATTAGAGAGTTTAAGTCATGCTACTCCAGTAATAGCATATGATATTAAATATGGACCAAGAAGTATGATTAAGCATGGGGAAAATGGTTATTTATTTCCTATGAGGAGTTATGAAGAAATTGCAGATACAATTGAGAGTTTAGTTGGGAATTCTGATTTATTAAATAGGTTAAGTTTAAATGCATATAAAAGTTCTTTAAAATATAAAGAGTTAGAGGTTTCAAAAAAATGGAAATCATTTATTGATGAGATCTATCTTGAAACAATTCCATAAACTAGCGATTACAACAACCTTAAGAGCAGAAGAGAGTATTATTGCTCAATTCATTGGTTATTATTTAGGTTATGTTGCATAAATATCGGGAAGATAGACTGACTCATCTTTATTTTTATTTATGCAACAAAGCCTCTGTTTTAATTAGATTCAAAAATCGCCTTAAAAAATAAGTAGCCATGTATAAAATATATCTACATGAGTAAAATAATTTCAAGTTGATGTGAATTTATCATTATAAAACATAAAAATAAATTTACCCAAAACCATTATGAATAAGCTAACACCCTCACCAATACGATTAACGTTACTACTCAACAAGGTAATAAAAAAGCATCTAATACCACGTAATAGATGCTTATCGAATTTAAGGTTTGAGAAATTCAACTATTAGACTTTCTCAAAAGATTTTAACGTTCACGCAAAGCTTCATTTGCCTTATTAAATGGTTTCAACAAATAATCCAATACTGTTTTTTCACCTGTTTTAATATCAACCGTTGCCACCATACCTGGAGTAATCGCAAATTCTTTTCCAACCTTATTATGCAACTTATCGGTTTGAGTCCGAATATAAACACGATAATAGAACTGATCCTGCTTTACTTCATCTCGGATAGTATCTGGAGAAATGACTTTTACCCGTCCTTTTAATCCACCATAGATCGAATAATCATAAGCAGTAATTTTAACCAGGGCCTCTTGATTTGGACGAATAAAAGCAATATCTCGTGGAGAAATTCTTGCCTCAATTAATAACTGATCTTCAAGTGGAACAATCGTCATTAACTTACCATTTTGCGGTACAACACCACCAATGGTCATGACATCAATTTCTTTAACAACACCACGAACTGGTGCCTTAAATACAGCACGATTCAGTGCATCTGAGCGACCTTTTACAACTTGTTCTTGTTGCTCAATATCTGTACTTGCTTTGGAAAGCTCTTCCCGTGCCTTTACATAATATTGGTTTTGTATGTCATTCATTTGATTACGAAGTTCATTGGCTTGACGTTTTAAACGCAATACCTCGACCTCACTTGCAGCCCCTTTAGCAACCAAGGGCTCGGTCATACTCAACTCTTGTTCAACTAAACTTAACGCTTTTTTTAATCCCGCAATTGAAGCTGATAAGTTTTCTCTACGCGAGTGATAAAGTTGCGTTTGTTCTTGAATCAGTTCAGGTGCGCTTTTTAATGAATCAGGAAAAACCAATTTGGTATTATTCACCTCTGCACGTAATCGAGCAGCTGTAGCTTGGGCAGATAAAAGCAAAGATTTGGATTCATCAACATTTGAAGCAAAGCGTGTTGGATCTAGCTCTGCTAAAACCTGCCCTTCTTTAACAATATCGCCTTCTTTAACATTGAGTTTAGTTAAGATCCCACCCTCAAGAGATTGAATAATTTGATCTTTTGAAGACGGAACAACCTTACCAGTACCTGTTGAAACTTCTTCAAGTTTAAATAGTGCAGCCCAAGCTAATAAAATGCCAAGACTAATACAGATAATCCAAACCAAATAACTAGATTTCGGTAATGGTGGTTCGCTCTGGCTCAACTGTAATGTCGATTTATTTTTCTTATTGAAAGCACTCATGATTTTGCTCCCGTTGCAACTTGCTCAGGTTTGGGCTGATTATTCGAGAGAATTTGATCACGTGGACCATCCATAACAATACGACCATTATTGACAACAATGATACGATCAACCAATTCTAAAACCGCACGGCGATGTGTAGCCACCACCAAAGTGCGATGACCCAACCATGCTTTTAAGTGCTCGATTAATTGTTTCTCAGCAACATCATCGATAGATGCTGTTGGCTCATCTAAAAGTAAGATATTTGGTTGACACAACAATAAACGCGTTAGTAAAAGTGCTTGACGTTGTCCACCAGAGAAACCACCACCTCCTTCAAGCACAATATGTTCTAGACCCTCTTTCTTTGCCTGAACAAATGTCAAAGCACCTGTAATATTTAATGCCTTGAGAATATCATCATCAGTACTTAATGGTGCGCCAAGTGTTAAGTTTTCACGAATCGTGCCATAAAAAAGATGTGCATTTTGATTGAGTAACCCAACATCACGGCGTACATCAGCAGGATCTATTAAATGTAAATCCACACCATCTAGTTGAATACTCCCCTGATCTGGACTTTGCATGCCTGACATCAACTGTAATAATGTCGATTTACCCGCACCATTACGCCCCAATACCGCAATTCGTTCACCTGGTTTAATTGTGAGGCTTTGAATTGCCAAGCTCGGCTGACTGTCTTCCTCTGTATATTTAAACGACACATTATTAAATTGATACAAACCATTAATTGCAGCCCGTTGGATCAACTGCGTACGCTCTGGTTGATCCACTGGTTTTTTCATTAACTCATCTAAGCTTTGTTTCGCGGTTTTTGACTGCTGTAAACGACCAAGTACTGCTGAAATACTGGCAATTGGCGCTAACATACGTGAGGAAAGAATCGAGCACGCCACCAAGGCACCTGTAGTCATTTCACCTTCCATTACAGCAAAGCAACCCACTAAAACTACAATCGCAAAGGTTAAACCTTGTATTTTTTGTGTCCATGTAGAGATAAAATGAGTGATTTTTCTTTGTTTCATGCTAATACTCGCAGAAACATCATTCATGTGGTTCCATTGGTTTTGGAATCGTGACTCTGCACGTAACAACTTAATATCCTCAATTCCCTGTACAGACTCAACCAATATTGCATTACGGATTGATGACTCTCTCATCCCTTCTTGGGCTAACTTAGCTAAGGGCTTTTGTACCAACAAGCCTGGTAAGATCATAATCGGTATGATGATTACAATCACCCAAAATAAGTTGCCACCAATTAACCAGAAAATTGCCAGGAATAAGAAAAAGAAAGGTAAATCAGCAATTGCGGAAATTGTGGTCGATGTAACCATTTCACGGACACTTTCCAGCTCACGAACTTGCGAAATAAAAGTCCCTGTTGATTTAGGGCGTTCTTTATTTTTAATACGTAATGCATGTCCAAAAACACGATCTGATATCTTTAAATCCGCACGCTTACCAATCATATCTGAAATATGTGCACGTGCTAAACGTAGTACAAACTCAAAAACTGCAGCCAGTATGACTCCACTAAATAGTACCCAGAGTGTTGGTATCGACTGTGATGGTACAACACGGTCATATACATTCATGGAAAATACAATGGTTGCTAATGCCAAAATATTTGCAAGTAAAGAAGCAAATAAAATATCGATGTAACGTTTCCAATCTTTGAGTACGATGCTCCAAAACCAATTTTTCTCAAATGGTTTAATGTACTCATCAACACGCGCATCAGAAACTGAGATTTCAGGGCGTAAAATATAAGTGACTTCTATATGGTCAAGTAAGGTCGTTGCACTAAATTGTTGTGCTAAACCTTGATCACCACTCATTTGCACACTAAGATTGCCTTGGTCATCTGCTTTATCGATAACACCAACTTGACCATCTTTAAATCCAACGACCAAAGGTAAACGCCACGGATTAAGTAAATCCAGACCAAATTCAACTTTTCTTAAACTCAGGCCAATTTGGCGAGTAATCATATGTAAAGCATCATCCAAAGTATGATGATCACCCCAATTTAACTCTAAACGAATACGCTCTTCTGAAGGCTCAATCCGATAATGCTTAGCAACCATTAATACTGCTTGTAACCATGGTTGGGTATTGATTTTATTACTCATGGACGGATCTCTACCCCTTGAATTGTCATATTATTGAGCTGATAAACATCTCGTGCGTTACCACTCACCGCAATAAATTGCACCAAGCTACTATAAATATCGTAACGGTTGGTCTCGATTTGCATGCTGGCACTGTGAATACTCTGCTCAGCGTTGAGTAAATCCACCACTGTACGTGTTCCGAGTTTGTACTGTTCTTGATATAACTCTTTAGTTCGTACAGAAATGGACTGTTGATTAATCAATACATCCATTTGGCGTTTTTTATTTTCAATATTTTCTCTCGTCGCCCGAATTTGATTTAAAACATCTAATTGCACTGCGTTGACCTGAGCACGTGCTGCTTGTTCAGCATAACTTGCGGCACGTGAACGTGAGTTGGTTGATCCACCCTGATAAAAGTTACTGTTAGCTTCGAGCATTATCGAGTTATACATACCATTATCTTCTCGGTTATTTGGATTAACCCCATTCAAGGCTTGGCTTAATGAGCCTTTAATATTCAATGTTGGATAACGACTGAGATCGACTTGTTTCTTCTGTAATTGAGCAACTTCAATTTCAGCTTGTGCTGCCATCATCCTCGGAATTTTGCTAAATTCAGCTGATTCAAATATTTTAGAGTTTTGCAGCAAACCATCCGGAAGTTTCCACTGAATTGCACGAGTATCCATATTTAATAATGTGCGCAGCTTTTCTTGGTAAATAGATAACTGAGTTTGTTGTGCTATTAAGTTTGATCGTGCTGCTTCTAAATAAGACTGTGCCTGCACTGGATCGGCCTGACTACTAATCCCCGCTTTTGCACGTAAATTCGCAATCTCAGCAATTCGACTAATCCCAGCAATCTGATCTTGAGCAATCGTACTCAACGTACGATAACGATTAATATTGACAATGGTATCAGCCACTTGGCTAGCAATATCATCGATATTTATTAACACATTAGCTTGATTGACCAACAATTTAGCCTGCTGTTCGCCAACTAAGCTTTTGGTTTTTCCAAAGTCATACAACATTTGTGTCGCATTAATGCTGATCAGTTGACGACCACCTTCGCCATGACTCATATCACCTGTTGAAATCCCACCTGAAATTTGTGGATAGTAATTTGCCTTGGCAACATCAATGTTTGAGTTTTGTGCTGCGAGGTTGGAAATACTCTGACTGATTTGAGGATGTCGAGAAACTGCGCGTTGAATAGCACCATAAAAATCTAAACTTTCAAAAGCATACGGTGCCGTAGCTGCTTGATAATTTGTTGAATTAGATTGTTGACGATTGGGCTGATAACCAATGGTTGGCAACGTATCAGTTTGAGTTGGGTCATAATCATATTTAGATAATTGATTTAATTTAATGGTTTTATATTCTTCGTTACTTTGTGGAGCGAGTAATTGATTAAGACCGTCTTTTAATGTCTGCCCCAGATTGGTTTTCTGAGTATTAAATTGAGAAAGCATATATTGACCATCAGGATTATCTTGCTGATTGATCGGTAGCGCTTGTTCTGTACCAACACGCGCAAAAGCTACACACGGTTGTAACATTAACAACAGCACACATATACTTAATCTCTTATTTACAAATGAATGATTATGACTAAGCACGTAAATTCTCTAAATTATGTTTACATTTTACAATTCGTGAGTATACATT
>NZ_OOGT01000003.1 GCF_900323515.1 Acinetobacter stercoris
AATTAATTTTTATATTAAGCTTTAAATGCATAAATACAAGTTAATAAAAGATACTATAGCTTCAAACAAACTGTGCCTTACATCACGATATTTTATTTTTTATTATGCTATGGTAATTCCTGTTTTGAAAAATAATAAATATCTGCCCATTTTAAAAATGTTGCTATCTAGTGTCCCATATTTTCTGAAAGATATTTAGTAAGATCTTATCTGATATTTGCCAACAATAATCCCTTTAAGAGAGGATAAATAAAATTTATACCAATCAAAAAGCTTCAGATCAACTAACCTGATCATAATCATCATCGTTGCTTGAACCTGAATCAGGTAGAGGAATTTCAATCAAAGGAATCAGATGATGAGCTTTACGTGCCTTCATGCACTGCTCATCTCCAACCTGAACTTCTTTGCACGTTGAACTTCGCTCTGCATAAACACTACAACTCACCTGTTTTCCAACGTCTCCCTCAAGAGCGATACATCTCGGATTATTTTGATTGGTACCTTTCATGCAAGAGTAAACTGGAGTTAATGGCTCTACATAGTTTTCAGGTAAAGCCTCTCCTTCAGCCCAATAAAATGAAACTCTAAAATATGCACAGCACGCACCACAGCTTAAACAGGCATCCTGATCCTGTATTATCAATTGAGATAACATCTTCTTAAAATTCTCATTATCTGGACAAAGTTTTATCCAGAAAATTTTAAAATTTTTCTGAAAAATTTCAAGATTTTTTATTTAGGGCAAGTGAAAGTATATTCATCCATTAAATCAATGCCACACTGCAAGTTTTCAATCCAGTCTAAAAATTGATTCACCATGTTTTTACCTACAAATGGCTTACCATGCTGTGGAACAATCATATCAATATCCATATTGCGCACCATATTTACCCATAAGCGAATCACACGATTTGAACACATATAGCGCTGATGAAAGCTTTTCATATAAGGAATATGATCGACAAAATTTTCTAGTGGTTGATTGACATCACTAACGATAGAAGCCCCCATATCTCCAGAAAATAATATTTTTGATACTGGATCGTAAAACTGAAAATTACCCACAGAGTGCAAAAAATGAGCAGGAACAGCGATTATTTTCGACTCACCTAATGAAATAGATTGACCTGAGTCTGGAATCTCAATCAAGCGCTCTTCCCAGTTACCCATCATACGTTCACTCATAAAAGAGGAACTTAAATGTGGTAAAAACCTTGCCCAGAGTTTAGATGAAGCAACTTTGGCACTGGTATAAACCAGCCAGCGTGGCATGGAAGTAATGATGTCAGGATCTTGATGTGAAGCCATCACATAATCCAGATTCTGAAGCTTGGTATATTTATTCAATTCCATCGTTAGTGGAATGTATGTTAAATCACCACCGGGATCTAAAACTGCTGCACGACCATGATCAATAATTAAAAATTGATTTGCCTGCACACCTTCACCTTTTACAAGACTTGTAAAACTGATGCATTTATGTGTGCCATTATCAAATAAAACCTGAGATGTAGTACGATCTACAGCCATTCTTTTAAACCCCAAAAAAAATTTTTAAATAAAAAATAATTAAAATATTTATTCCATATAAAATATAAGGAATTCATTAAAGTTACAATGATTTTATTTACTTTGTTGCTTTTAATTTAATAAATAAAAAAGCCCGATCATGTAACCGAGCTTTTTGATAAATTGAATTAAATTAAAGATTCAGTTAGAAAAAATAATGTTGCACTAAAGCACTAACACCCATGATAAAGAATATTGCTGCACCTATCTTATGAATTAAAGAGATTGGTAATTTTTCAGCCATTTTATTACCAATAAAAACGGCTGGTGCATTAACCAGCATGATTCCGAGTGTAGTACCCAAAGTAACTAAACCAATGCTATCAAATCTTGCAGCCAGTGCTACTGTCGCAATCTGTGTCTTATCACCAATTTCTGCAAGGAAAAACAGCACAAATGTTGCACCAAACACACCATATTTTTGCCATTTGTTGATACTACCAGACTCATCATCCAATTCATCTGGAATAAGCATCCAGACTGACATACCAATAAATCCTAATGCCACAATCCACAGTAACACTGTTGGGCTCAGTACAGTGGTAATCCACTGACCTAAAATTGCGGATACACCATGATTGACAACAGTTGCCAGGAAAATCGCAGTTAAAATCGGGACAGGTTTGCGAAATTTTGCGGCAAGTAGTAATGCGAGTAATTGTGTTTTATCACCCATTTCAGACAGGGCAACAATCAATAAGGAAATAAGAAAAGCATGCATGATGTATTTCTCTGGCTAGCAAGTTCTACCGATGACTTATCCCTCCTGCTAGCCAAAATGGGTGATAACCCAATGCAGAGTGATAAATCAAAGGTCTTGCCAACAAAAGAAAGCTTGTGAAAGCTTTATTGGTGTTTTGCTATGATGACCATGTTCTGTTGAACAATTATGTTGACCATCACCTATTCACGCTGTGAATAGCGGCTACTCCCCAATGAAGTATGCATAGTCTACAATGTTTTATAGATCTTTTTCAATTTTAAATTAATGTTATATGAGAAATATTTTTCCTGATTTTATTCAACAAAATCTGCATCCTGAAACTATTTTTATTATTGGGGGTGGCCCTTCGATTCAATCGTACGACTTAACACAACTTCAACACCCAGATTATTTTATTATTACCTGTAATCAGGCTTTTCAGTTATTACCACACAGTAAGATTTCCCATCATAGTGACTATAGTTGGTGGCAAAAATATCATCAACGTCTTGAAATGGATTTTAAGGGCCAAATAATCACCGGATGTGGTTTAGGCAGTAATCTGACTTATCCTGATTCAGTTATCAAACTCAATACCATTCAGTTTCATACCAGAGAACAACTATTTAAATCTCCATCATATGTTTATGGCAACAATTGTGGATTACAAACGGTGTCTTTAGCTCATTTGTTTATACCTAAAAATATTGTACTGATTGGTTTTGATTTTAAATCTGAAAATAATCAAAGCCATGGCTATATTCAAGATCAACAAAACAATATTAAAAGCTATGAAAAATTCTGGACATTATTTTTAAAAGATTTTCAGAGATTTGAACAAAGGCGGCATCAAATTTGGCATGAAATTAATCCAGATTACCCTTTACCCAAGATCTGGAATATAAATCCAAATTCCGCTTTAACCCTTTATGATCAAACAGCCAGGCTAGATGACTTTATTTCAATTTGACAAAACCCTTTAAAATAAAAAACCCCGCTAAAGCGAGGTTTTTTACAGCCTAACTTTAAAGCAAAATATTACGAATATCTGCTAAAAGTTTAGTCAGTTTATGAGTAAAACGTGCTGCATCTGCACCATTAATCACACGGTGGTCATAAGACAATGATAACGGTAACATCAAACGCGGATCAAAGTCTTGACCATTCCAGACTGGTTGCATCGTTGCAGGAGAAATCCCTAAAATCGCAACTTGTGGCCAGTTCACCAATGGTGTAAATGCTGTACCACCTATACTACCTAAACTTGTGATCGTAAAGTTTGCACCTTGTAAGTCTTTCGGAGAAAGTTTCTTATCACGTGCTTTCTTACTTAATTCGCCAAGTTCAATCGCAATCTGTTTGATTGATTTCTGATCAGGATTACGAAGCACAGGAACCGTTAAACCATCTGGAGTTGCAACAGCAATACCCATATGGATTTCATTACGGAGCAATACAGATTTTTGGTCATCTGCCAAATGCCCTGCAAAATAAGGTTCTTCTTTTAACAAGAAGGCTACGGCTTTAGCAATAAATGCCAGAATAGTTAAGCTAATACCTTGTTGTTTAAAGCCTGCCTTGAGTTCACCACGCCAAGCTTCAAGTTCAGTAATATCTGCCAGATCAAACTGAGTAACTTGTGGGATAAAGTTATTCAATGACAACTGTGGTACAGAAACTTGCTGTAAACGTGTCATTGCCTTAATTTCACCACCACCAAAGGCACTAAAATCAGGTAATGCTGGAAGACCTGAAGCAACTTGAGCGACCGCTTGTGAAGACGAGGTTTGTGGTGCAGTTAAACGTTGCTTAACATAAGCAAATACATCTTCCTTTACAACACGTTCATGAGGACCTGAAGACTCTACTTGTGCCAGTAAGACACCTAGTTCACGTGCAAGTTTACGAACAGCTGGTCCTGCATAGACTTTGGCATTTTCTGCTTGTTGCTCTTTGCTTAATTTGTCTGAGCTATTGCTCACATGTGCTTGTGGCTCAACTACTTTTTCAGAACCTGATACAGCTTTAGTTTCAGCTTTTACAGGTTGAGTCGATTGTTGTGCTTTGGTTTCTTGAACAGATGGTTGAACATCAGCTACACCATCAATTGTCACCAAAGGCATGCCTTGCTTAACTTCCTGATTGGCACTGACATGAATCGCCTTGATCGTACCCGAAACTGTGCTTGGAACTTCTACTGATGCTTTATCAGACTCAACAACAACTAAACTTTGATCTTTTTCAACACGATCACCAACACTGACCAAAATTTCAGATACAGAAGCTTTATCCACACCCAAATCTGGAACAGCAATTTCAACCGGACCAGCCGCTTGGGCAACGTCTTTTGGAGCTTCGGTTTTATTTGGTGCAACTGCTGGAGCAGACTCAGCTTTAGCTTGTGTACTTGCAACTGATGTCGAAGCAGAAGATGTCTTCACTTTAATTAGGACTACACCTTCTTTTACACTATCACCTTCTTTTACAGCAATGCTTTCAACTGTACCCTCAACCGTACTTGGAACCTCAACAGTCGCTTTATCAGACTCAACCACAACAATGCTGTCATCCACAGCAATTTCATCACCAACTTTTACTAAAATTTCACCAACCAGTGCTTTTTCCACACCAATATCTGGAACTTTAACTTCAACAGTTTGTGAGGAATTAGATGGTGCCGGCGCAGCAACTTTTTCTTCTGTTACTGCTGCCTCTTCTTCAACTTTTACCTCTGTTTGGGCTGACTTTTCTTCAGACTTTACTGATACTTCTTCAGCATCAACAGACTCTATCTCAACTAAAGCCGTTCCCTCAGAAACCTCATCACCTTCTTTGATCAGAATACTCTTAACCACACCTGTAGTCGTGCTAGGCACTTCTACAGATGCTTTATCAGATTCGAGTAAGACAATACTGTCATCAACAGAAATATGATCACCCACCTTTACCAGAATTTCTGCGACAGTGGCTTTTTCTACACCAATATCAGGAGTCTTAATTTGCATTATTATTTCTCCTCACTAGATTCAGCATATGCTGCCACTTCTTGAACTTCTGGATGCGCTTGAGGTAACCATGCAACTGGGCGGTCTACATCCAGCTCAAATGAAGAAATTGCATCTTTAACCAAACGTGCATCTACTTCACCTTCATCGGCAAGTTTTTTCAATGTTGCAACCACAATATGAGCAGCATCGACACCGAAGAAACTACGTAAATTACCACGTGTATCAGAACGACCGTAACCATCAGTACCTAGTGTTACAAATGGACGTCCATCAGGGAGATATGCACGAATCTGTTCACTATAAGCACGGATATGATCTGTTGCAGAAACCACAATACCATCAGTACCACGTAGTTGTTTAGATACCCAAGACTCTTTTGCTTGTTCGGCAAGTGGGTGTAAACGATTGTATTCATCTACTGCCATACCATCACGAGCGAGTTCATTGAAGCTCGTAACACTCCAGACATTTGAGTGGATTTGATATTCATCACGTAAAATTTGTGCAGCTTTAATCACTTCACGCAGAATGACACCAGAACCTAATAACTGGACTGTTGCTTTTTCATCTTTCTCGAACAAATACATACCACGTTTAATGCCTTCTTCGGCACCCTGTGGTAATGCTGGTTGTTCATAGTTTTCATTCATCAACGTCAAGTAATAGAACACACGTTCCTGATTGACATACATACGTTGCAAACCATCATGAATAATGACAGCAAGCTCGTAACCAAAACATGGATCATAGGCAACACAGTTAGGAATCGTGCTTGCTAAAACATGAGAGTGGCCATCTTGGTGTTGTAAGCCCTCACCATTGAGTGTAGTACGACCCGCAGTAGCACCAAATAAGAAACCTTGTGCTTGAGAATCACCTGCAGCCCAAGCAATATCACCAATACGCTGGAAACCAAACATAGAGTAATACATATACATTGGAATCATTGGCAAGTTATTTGTTGAATAACTTGTACCCAAAGCAGACCATGCACTCATTGCACCAGCTTCGTTAATACCTTCCTGAAGCATATGACCATCTTTAGCTTCACGATAGTTCATCAATTGTTCCTGGTCTTCAGGCGTATAGTTTTGGCCGTGCGCTGCATAAATTCCTAACTGACGGAACATACCTTCCAGACCAAAAGTACGTGCTTCATCTGGAACAATCGGCACTACACGGTCTTTAATTGCTTTTTCTTTCAATAATGCAGCAATTAAACGTACCATCACCATAGTGGTTGATTGCTCTTTACCGCCACTACCTTTAAGTACACCATCAAATACAGATAACTCAGGAATTTCCAAAGCAACACTTTCTTTACGACGTGCTGGCAAATAGCCACCTAAACCTTCACGGCGTGCTTTCATATATTTCAGTTCAGGTGAGTTTTCACCTGGACGGTAGAATGGAAGTTCTTCCAATTGCTCATCAGTAAATGGCAAATTAAAACGGTTACGGAAATACTTAAGTGACTCCAAATGCATTTTCTTGATTTGGTGAGTTTTGTTTACGCCTTCAATCTCTTCGGATAAACCATAACCTTTCACAGTTTTTGCCAAAATTACCGTTGGCTGACCATTACTGGTCATTGCTGCCGCATAAGCTGCGTAAACTTTGTATGGATCGTGGCCACCCCGATTTAGATTTTCAATGTCTTCATCGCTTAAATGTTTTACCATTTCTTCCGTTTCAGGATATTTATTAAAGAAATGCTCACGCGTATAAGCACCACCTTTTACCTGATAACGCTGATAGTCACCATCTAACGCTTCATCCATACGTGCCTTTAATGCACCAGATGAGTCTTTATCTAATAATGGATCCCAATGACGCCCCCAAACTACCTTGATTACACGCCATCCAGCACCACGGAATAGCGATTCAAGTTCCTGAATAATTTTACCATTACCACGCACCGGACCATCCAGACGTTGTAAATTACAGTTAATTACCCAGATCAGGTTATCCAGCTTTTCGCGACCAGCTAAAGAAATCGCACCCAAGCTTTCTGGCTCATCCATTTCACCATCGCCAAGATAAGCCCAGACCTTACGATCTTCTTCTTTGATCAAACCACGATTCATCAAATATTTTTGAATATGTGCCTGATAGATTGACATGATTGGACCTAGTCCCATAGATACTGTTGGGAACTGCCAATAATCAGGCATCAGATACGGGTGAGGATAACTGGATAAACCATTACCATTTACTTCACGGCGGAAATTATTTAACTGATCTTCAGTTAAACGCCCTTCCAGGAAAGAACGAGCGTAAATACCAGGGGCACAGTGACCTTGATAATAAATCATGTCACCGCCAAAATTTTCATTATTTGCACGGAAAAAATGGTTAAAACCGACATCATATAATGTTGCTGAAGATGCAAAACTTGCCAAGTGACCACCTAGGTCATCACCAGTTTTGTTTGCACGCAATACCATTGCAAGAGCATTCCAACGGATTAATGCACGAATACGACGCTCCATGTCCTGGTCGCCTGGCATTGCTGGTTGCTCTTCTACCGAAATGGTATTTAAATAAGGAGTATTTAGTCGCTGAATGGGTACGTGTTTCGCAATCGCTTGTTGGTATAATTTTTCGAGTAAAAAAGCGGCACGTTCAGTCCCCATGTGTTGCAAAACAGAGTCAAAAGCGTCTTGCCACTCTTGTGTCTCTTGCGCGTCAGAATCACCGTAATACGCCATAATTCAACTACTCCCTTGATCTCTTTTCTATATGATATATGTATCATGTTTTAGGGGTGTTAAGTTATCGTTACAGATGAATGTGGATTGGTACTATTATTTAGTATCTAAATACTCTGTGACCTTTTTGCATATTATTTAACAAAAAACCGCCAATAAAGGCGGTTATTCATACAGTCATTATTTTAATAAATGATATTACGGAGATCATTGATATATTTGATATCTACGCTCCCCAAATATTAGCAGTTAAGGCAACATCGCTAAATATGTTGAAGGATTTTTACGCTGGCCATTTTTAACTACTTCATAATGTAAATGTGGTCCTGTGCAACGCCCCGTACATCCAACATTTGCAATGTGTTCCCCGGCAGATACTTTTTCACCTACACGTGCAACTAAACGAGATGCATGTGCATAACGTGTTAAAACACCATTCCCATGATCAATTTCAATATAGTTACCATAACCACGTCCCCAACCTGACTTGGTTACAATACCAGGACCCGTTGCATAAATAGGCGTACCACTTGGTGCCGCTAAATCTAAACCGCCATGATGCTCAGCACGTCCACCCATTTCACGACCACCAAAATTAGAACTGGTACGAACCATATCTGGTAATGGGTGGGTAACTAGCCATGGATTCTGGCTATTTGCTGAATAACCAGAAGAAGTTGTGCCATATTTTTTAGCCAAAGAGTCATTATTAATCGTTGTTGATTGATTACGAAGCTTTACATTCAATTTTGTATTGGAAGTTAAATCATCTGGCGATGTATATGTGCCTTGAGAAAGCGTTCTGGATAATTGTTCTAATTTATCAGGGGCAGAAGTATTTGAATCATTGAGTTGAACTAAATCCGCAAAAGCAACTGAAGCAGTACATGCTGCCAGAGAAAATGCGAGTAAAATACGGCGCGAATGCATAAAAAAACCTCTTTAACTGTTCCTAACAGTTTCTTGTGCGATCTCTTCCTTGATATCTACTGAAATGCGTGCTTATGATAGACATAGCTTTTAGAGGTATGCCATGTCTGAACCAAAGAACGTTTTCCAGCAAACAAGAAAACACATAAAAACAGGAAACTTATCGTTTCTCAAAACGCAAGTTGCCCAATGGCAAAAACTTACAAAATTAATTCAACCTTTATTACCCCAACCAGAGCAATGGCAAGTTGTATGTTATCAATACGGTGTTTTGATTGTAACTGGTGAAAATCAAGCCATGATTAGTCAACTCGGTTATCTTCAAAAACAATATATTTCTCAATTATCCAAACTTGATGAATTTAAAGATCTTCAAAAAATTCAAGTTCATCTAAGAAACAAATCTCAAGCTATACAAAAAAATACTGCAAACTTAGAGCCACTTTCAGAGCAGACGCAAGATATGTTAACCCATGCAGCCAGCTTTGTTAGCGACCCTAAGCTTAGCCAAGCTCTATTACGTTTGGCAAGCAAAAAAAAGTAACTTGGTTATGAATATTTCGACTTTAAAAATAATTATAGTGTGATAAAAATCACAACTTTAATTGTTACACTATAACGTAGCTACACAAAGACAACAACTTATATAACATTCACGTAAGAAATCGGACATTGTTTTTCGTCATCAAATGTTACAATTTCATAACTACCAGGATCATTTTTAACATTGCGTAACAACTGATTGTTTAAAGCGTGACCAGATTTATAACCATCGAAACGAGCAATAATCTGATGCCCGAGCAAATATAAATCACCAACAGCATCTAGAATCTTGTGCCGCACAAATTCATCAGCAAAGCGTAATCCTTCTTCATTAACTACACCCGTATCATCCAGACCAACAGCATTATCTAAACTCGCCCCTAAAGCCAAATTATGTGATTTGAGATAATCCAGGTCTTTCATAAAACCAAATGTCCGTGCTTCGCTGACCTCATAAACAAATGTTTCTGTAGAAAAATCAATGGTTGCAGACTGATATTCCTTAGCAAAAGCTGGATGGTCAAAATCAATTGTAAAGTTGATCTGAAAACCTGTATGAGGTGAAAATGCAGCCCGTTTATCGTCAATAAGGGCTTCTATCGGTTTTAAAATTTTAATAAATTTCTTAGGCGAGTCCAATTCTTGTAGGCCACCCTGCATGAGCAGGTAAATAAAAGGCCCCGCACTTCCATCCATAATAGGGACTTCTGATGCTGACACTTCAACAATCAGATTATCAATCCCCAAACCAGCAATCGCACTCATGACATGTTCAATCGTGCCAACTTTTGCATTATCCTGCACAAGATTGGAACACATAAATGCTTCCTGAATAAGCATAGCGTCCGCAGGCAAATCAACTGGGGGATTTAAATCAATACGGCGAAAAACAATGCCACCATCAGCGACATGTGGAATAAAGTTGATCATAACCTTCTGACCACTATGTAAACCAATTCCACTAGCTTTCACTACGCGCTTCAAGGTACGTTGTTTTAACATACAAATCCGTCTTATTTCTCATAAATCCGCTATAAGTTAGCACATTTAATCATTGATAAAAAACAAAAAAGGTAGTGTAAAACACTACCTTTTAAGAATTGTAAGCAAATTTTAAGCTTAATCAGTTATTTGCGCTGCTGATTTTTTAAATAATCCTGAATGCTCATTGGTGACGAGCGAGGAGTGGTACTTGGTGTTGCAGATACATTTTCAGCATTCTGACGTTTACTAATTGCAGGCACATCATCATCGTCAGTTGCGCTTTGTGAAGCTTGCTGTGAATTTGCAGCAACATTCACTTGAGTTTTACGCTTAACTTCGGCACTGTCTGCATTTCGCGTCAATCCTGTTGCGATCACCGTCACACGGATTTCATCACGTGCATCTGGGTCGAATACCGTACCAAAGAATACTTCACCTTCATCCAAATCTACAATCTGATTCACAACATCGGTAATAACCTCTGTTTCGCGAAGCGTTACATCGGCACCACCTGTAATGTTAATCAACACGCCTTTAGCGTTCATGATGTTCACATTATCAAGTAACGGACTACGGATTGCCAAACGGGCAGCATCTTCAGCACGATCTGGTCCGCTACTCTTACCTTCACCCATCATGGCATAACCGCGTGTACTCATTGCAGTTTTCAAGTCAGCAAAGTCAAGGTTGATATGTCCTGGACGAACAACAAGATCGAAGATACTACGTACCGCATTTAACAGAACATCGTCTGCCTTACGATACGCGTCCTGCATTGAAATATCACCATAAACACTAAGTAAACGCTGATTTGGAATGATAATCAATGAGTCAACGTGTTGCTCTAAAGCTTCAATTCCTTTTTCAGCAGAACGCTGGCGACGACGACCTTCAAAGTTAAATGGTGTCGTCACAACCCCAACAGTCAAGATACCCATTTCTTTGGCAATTTCTGCAACAACGGGTGCTGCACCAGTACCAGTACCGCCACCCATACCAGCAGTAACAAATACCATGTCCGCACCTTCTAAATGCTGACGAATTTGTTCACGACTTTCTTCTGCTGCAATTTGTCCCACTTCTGGATTTGCACCAGCACCCAAACCACGAGTACTTTGCTCCCCCAATTGCATTTTAAATGGGGCATTCATACGATCAAGTGCTTGTTTATCCGTATTTGCACAAACAAATTTCACACCCTTAATGTCAGATTGCACCATGTGTTGAACGGCGTTACCACCACCACCACCTACACCAAACACAGTAAAACGGGCTTGACCGTTACTATCGGTTTGTTCATCTTCTAAAAATTCAAATGAGGCCATGACCTTTAGGATTCCTAATAATTGTGGCAGTCAGTTGAGCCCGTATACTGCCTTGATCTTCAAAATAAAAAATTGTTTTTAGCATGCTGTTCATTATTCAGCTTGTCAAGTGCAGGTCTGCAACCTTACAACTTCGAAACAATACTCCAAATAAAAAACTACACCTTAAAAAATTGATTTCAGTTTGTTGTTTAACGTTGTCCATCCATTAGCTATTCGTTCCAATATTGGACGATTTGCTTTAGGAGCATCCGTTTCAACCACTGCTTCTTGCATCTCACTTTGACTAAATAAAAGTAATCCAGCCGCAGTTGCATACATGGAGCGACGTAGTGAAGGTAAATGCTGATCATCCGCTGTAACTTGCAGTGGAGGATTACCTAAATGTGCAGATACCCCTAACATTTTACGTGCGAAATTGATCATTCCTTCAATCTGACAAGAGTCTCCTGTCAATACTACACCATGATATAGTCCATGGATTAATCCACGATTCTCTAACTCTTCTCTGATTTTAATAAATATTTCTTCATATCGTGCAATAATGATTTCAGCAAGTTCGATACGACTAATGGTCTGTGGACCATCTATTCCTTCGAACTGAATCATATGCTCAGGTTTAACCTGATGCAAATCAACACAACCGTAAAGAAGCTTAATGCGTTCTGCCTCATCTGTTGTTGTTTGCAATACCGCAGCAATGTCACGGGTGACGTTTTCACCACCACGTTGTACAGTGTGCACAAAAGCTAAACGGCCATCCAGATAGACTGCAATGTTTGTTGTACCAGCACCGATATCAAGCAAACAGACTCCATATTCTTTTTCATCTTTGAGTAAACTTGCTTCAGCTGTTGCAAGCGAGGATACCACCATTTTTTCAACGAAAATATTGGCACCTTTCATTGCCCGGTCTAGATTTTGCATCGTGCTAATCGGCAACATCATCAATTGATAATGTCCAGTCATACTCTGTGCAGACATGTTAATAGGATTTTGAACCCATTCTGCAGAGTCATCCAGCTCAAAGCCTAAAGGGACTGCACTGACCAGATAATGATCTGGTGCCATATGACTTGCTTTGGCTAGATCAAGGGCACGCACAACCTCTGTTGTCGTAATAATCTGATCCTGATTTACAATAGGTGTTCGACCAGAAGCATAGTGACTTTGTAATTCTGTACTCGGAATAGAAACCCATGCTGAATGTACCCGACATTCAGCCATTTTTTCAGCTTCACCAACGGCATTTTTTATAGCAGCAATGACTTTATCCAGGCTGACAATCTTTCCTTTGTTCATGCCTCTGTTACGCGCTGTTGCCATCCCAATAACCTGAATGTTATCAGGGGCATGTATTTTGCCTATTAGAACTGAAACTTTATGTGTCCCAATGTCTATCGCTACAACTGAGGGAACAGCTTCACTCATTACACACTACCATTCATTGTTTATGTTATTGGCTTAATGCCTCTTTATAAAGCCACGTATTATGGCTTTACCTTAGTTCCAGTCGCAACATTTGTGTCATTATTGGTTACAACAAACTGACCGTTCACTATTGATGGTGGTGATCCGCTTTTCCATTGAATTGAAAGACCATTACGATATCTCAAATCAATAGCCGCAACCTTATCCCACACAGGTTTTAAATCTGTTTGTGCCAAATGGCTTAAACGTTGCAATTTACTCATGGTTTGATCTTGATCCACAATAACACGTAAACCGGAATCAAACTGCATAAACCACGTCATTCTTTCAGTTAAATATAACTCTTTTAAGCGTAAGTTAACTGGATGAAATAGTTGATTAATTTCATTATAACGACGCATCATGACTTTAGATTGGCTCAGTGGACCATGTAGTAATGGCAAATCCGGACGTAATCGCATTGTTGCCTCTGAATATACGTCCCCACTATCACTTAACAAACGCCCGGTTCCCCAACGGGCAATTGCATGATGCGGCATAGCTCGAACACGAATTCCATTAGGCCAAGCGCGGGATACTACCACACGATCCACCCAAGAGACTTCAAGTGCCCGATCTCGGATCTCTTCCAGATCCGAAGTAAAATAATTATTTTTGATAACAGGCGCTAAATATTGCGTCAACTGCTGTTTTTCTTGATTTGTATTTGTGCCCACAACTTCAAGCGTTACGACACGAGCATCTGTCATAACCCGATATACAGCATAGATACCCAGCACAAGTACTATACATGCGACAATAAGTAAGATCCAACCACCAAGATTCGAAAGTTTCTCCTTTCTTGTTGGTGGTTTATCATGTATCGATGTAATCGCCGCACGCTTGCGTCGCATTGAAGCAGGAAGTTGAGCCATATGTTAGTGCGCGTTACCCGTTAGTGTTTGTTCCAAGATTTCAACACACAAATCATCAAAATGAGTACCAATGGCTTTTGCTGCCTTTGGAACCAATGAGTGACTGGTCATACCTGGTACAGTATTTACTTCTAGCAACCAGAAATTACCCTGTTCATCCTGCATGGCATCTATACGCCCCCAACCAGAAGCACCAACTGCCTGAAAAGCACGTAAACACAATTCCTGAAGTTTTTTCTCTTCAGTTTCACTTAAACCAGATGGAATGCCATATTCAACATCATCACGATTATATTTTGCTTCATAATCATAAAAAGCAACATCTTTTGGCGGCTGTAAACGGATAACAGGTAAAGCTTTACCATTTAAAATGGAAATAGTGAATTCGCGCCCCGTAATCCATTTTTCAGCCATAACGACAGCATCATGTTCTGTTGCCTTTTCAATAGCCGCTTTTAGATCTTCTGCCTTTTCAACCTTACTCATGCCGACACTAGAGCCTTCATGTACAGGTTTAATAATTAATGGCAGGCCCAAAGCATTAACAATGTCGTCTACATCCGAATCAGCAGTCACGATACGGTATGGTGCTGTCGGCAGCTCAGAACCTTGCCAGATCTGTTTGGTTTTTACTTTATCCATACCAATCGCAGAACCTTGGACACCTGTTCCTGTATATGGAATTTTCAGCCATTCAAGTGCACCCTGAATTTGACCATCTTCACCACCACGACCATGTAAAACAATAAATGCACGGTCATAACCAATCAATTCTGCAATTGATCTCTCTTGGGGGTCAAAACCTTCCGCATTAACACCTGAACGTATCAATGCCTCAAGCACAGCTTTACCACTATCTAAAGAAACCTGCCGTTCTGCAGATTTACCACCGAGCAATACGACAACTTTGCCGAATTTTGAAGCATTTGACACGTTTATATCCTTAAACTTTTAAGATTTTGTCAATAAAAATAAATTACTGAGAAGCAATTATTTTAAATACAAGTTATTTTGAGCCAATTCTACAGAAATTGTTCCCACGTTACCTGCACCTTGTGTTAATAACAAGTCATTCGCTTGTAACACTTTTTGTATCGCGTTTTGCAAATTGCCTTCGATCGGGTCAATCAAGATGGGTTCTACATCACCTCGAAGACGGATACTACGCGCTAACGCACGACTGTCAGCACCAACAATCGGTTTTTCTCCTGCCGGATATACCTCAAGTAAAAGTAATTGATCAACCTGGGAAAGTACATCCACAAAATCATCGAAACAATCGCGTGTACGGCTAAAACGGTGTGGCTGGAACATCATGACTAAACGACGTTCTGGGTGACTGGCTCTTGCAGCTTTAATCGTTGCCTCAACTTCTTTAGGATGGTGACCGTAATCATCAACCAATTTAACAGTTCCATCACCGAGTGCATATTCACCCTGAACCTGAAAACGACGTCCGACACCACTAAAACTTTCAAGCGCACGAGCAATCGCTTCATCCGAAACACCTTCATCGGTTGCAATACCGATTGCTGCAAGTGCATTCAGAATGTTATGCAAACCAGGTAAATTAATCGTCAAACGTAAAGGTTCACGTCCCTTACGAAGCACAGTGAAGTGTGACTGCATCCCCTGTTGTTCAACATCGATAGCACGAATGTCATTATCTTCATTGAAACCATAAGTCAAAACTGGGCGACCAATACGTGGCATGATTTCACGAATATTTACATCATCACCACACACTACAGCCAGACCATAAAATGGAAGCTTTTGTAGAAATTTAACAAAAGTGTCTTTTAAGTTATCAAAGCTACCACCATATGTATCCATATGATCTGCATCAATATTGGTCACGATTGCTGCCATAGGTTCCAAATACAAAAAGGAAGCATCTGACTCATCCGCTTCTGCAACAATATAACGACTTGCACCAAGTGCAGCATTAACACCTGTTCGGTTCAGCAACCCACCGATAACATAGGTCGGATCCATATTTTCTTCAGCAAGCATGCAAGTGACGAGGCTTGTAGTGGTCGTTTTGCCATGTGTCCCTGCCACAGCAATGCCATGACGATAACGCATCAACTCACCCAGCATTTCAGCACGGCGAACCACTGGAATACGGTTTTCAATCGCTGCTTTCACTTCAAGATTTTCAGGATCAATAGCCGTAGAGACAACCAGTACATTTGCCCCTTTTATATTTTCGGCAGCATGACCGATATGAACCTTGATCCCATTTTCTTCCAATTGGGCAGTGGTCTTTGAAGCTTTAATATCCGAACCTGAAACTTTATAACCCTGGTTCTTCAAAACTTCTGCAATACCGCACATCCCAGCACCACCAATACCCACAAAATGAATATGTTTGATACGACGCATTTCAGGAACTTTGATCAGGTTTTTTGCTTTATCAGCTGGGCTTGTTGGAGACATAATTTACTCTAACTTACAAATCTTGAATTAAACCAATGACGCGTTGTGTAGCATCTGGCTGTGCTTGTTGACGTGCTTTGACTGCCATTTCCTTGAGTATCTGGCGGTTCATCAACGGGTTTAATAAATCCTTTAATGATTCTGGTGTCATGGTCACCTGCGGACAAATTTTCGCAGCACCAATATTCGCCAAAAATTTTGCATTTGCAGTTTGGTGATCATCTACCGCACTTGGAAGCGGGACAAAAACCGCTGCAACACCTGCCGTCGCAACTTCAATCACTGTAAGTGCTCCAGCCCGACAAATGATCAGATCTGCATTTGAATAAGCATCTGCCATATCATCGATAAACTGTTTTACTTCAACATGTAAACTTTCAGGCTTATTTTCATAACGTGCCTGCGTTGCCTGTAAATGATTTTGTCCACATTGATGAAAAACTTTAACCGGAACACTGAGTTGCTTTAATGCTTCAGGAACGCGCTCATTCAATGCCTGTGCACCAAGTGAACCACCTACGATGAGAATGTGGATCGGTTCACCAGCTTTCTCCCGTTCTTCATAGCGCCAAGAAGGACTAAGAATATCAGTGATTTCTTTACGCACAGGGTTACCTGTCGTCACTACTTTAGTACTTTTAGGAAATGTATCTGGAAATGCTTCACACACTGTCTTTGCAATACGTGATAACTGGGTATTGGTAAATCCTGCAATTGCGTTTTGTTCGTGGATGATAACAGGTATTCCCAAAATACGTGCTGCTAATCCACCAGGACCACAAACATAACCACCAAATCCGGCAACAGCATCAACTTTAAGTTGCTTCATATAGCGCATGGCACTTAAAGTTGCTTTTAAAATTTTAAATGGAGCAACGAGTTTACGTACAACACCGTTACCACGCACCCCCTGGATATCGATCTGATATAGTGGGATATCATGTTGTTTTAATAGTCGATTTTCCATACCAGTAGGTGTTGCCAACCATGAAACCTGAACGCCTTGTTGCTGTAATTGTTTTGCAACGGCAAGTGCAGGAAAAACATGCCCACCTGTACCCGCTGCCATCATCATGACATGCTTAGGTTTACTTTGCTCGGAATTGGTCACTGTCTAATTCTTCAAATCTAAATAAATGAATGGATAATCTTTAAAAAACCAATTGTAATCAGAAACACAGATATGGAAAAGTTTATTTACTTTATTTCCTCACGTGTTTCATTGTTTTTTTCTACATATTTCAAAGTTTAAACTAGTTTTGTTATTAATCTATAAAATTGTGCTTATTTTTGTACAATTTATACAATGCATAATCAGATGATTACCTGTTAATCATTTAAATCCTGACATTTTCTCTCATCGAGAAAAAGTTAATTTTTTTTAGAAAATTTTCCTATAAAAGTACAATAATTCTCCGTATACTCAAAATAAGTTAAAAATTTTCATGGATGAAATTTTCTAGTGACTGTTCAAAATTCACGACATGATCTCTGGATCATTGTTGCGGGCTATTTAGCTGCAATGCATGTCGGTAAATTATCTCCAATTATTCCAATTCTACAAAAAGAACTTGATCTTTCACTTACTCAGGCAGGTTTAGCACTTTCACTAGTTCAAGCTGCCGGGATGTTGTTTGCATTAGCTTTAGGCGTATTTAGCGAACGATTTGGATTAAAAAAATGTTTTTTACTGGGATTATGTATTTTAGGAAGTGCCAGTATTTGTGGTGTATTTATCAATGATATTTATTGTCTTTTTGCCTTACGTTTTTTAGAAGGAATAGGCTTTTTATTGGTCACGCTCACCGCCCCTGCTATTCTAAAACGCATCTGCGACCCACAAAGCCTAAATGTCAAAATGGGGCTTTGGGGATCATATATGGGGTTAGGTGTCGGTCTTGCAATGCTCAGCATTCCCATCCTTTTACAGTTTTTTACGTGGCAAATTATCTGGCTCATTTTAGGTAGTCTATGCCTTGTGATCGCTGCTGTTGTTGCTAAAATTTTAACCGTTCCTCATCACCACGCAAATCCTTCTAATACACATTCATTTTTTGACACATTAAAACTCACGCTAACCCACCCTCCAATTGTTGCTCTTGCCATTATCTTCACCTGCTATACCAGTCAATGGTTAACGGTAGTCGGTTTTTTACCAAGTATTTATCTCAGTCATCATATCGACTTGAAAATTGCAGGCGTCTTAACAGCTTTCGTTTCTATAGCCAACATTTTAGGGACGTTGGCATCTGGATGGTTATTACATCATGGGATTACACCCAAGCGGCTTTTACGTATCGGTTTCGTGACCATGATGTTGATGAGCTGGATCATGTTTTTCCTGACAGATCTATTGCCTTTTAACATCCAATATCTAAGTGTTATTCTTTTTTCTGCTGTCGGGGGTCTTATTCCCACTACTGTCTTTGCAATCAGTTTACATTATGCCCCCAAAGCTGATGCCATTGCAGCCAGTGTCGGTCTGGTTTTACAAGTCTCTGCTTTTGGTCAGTTTTTACTCCCCCCATTAAGTGCAATGCTTGTATCTCATACACATAACTGGAGCAATATTGCATGGGTTACTACAGTGCTTTCCATTGTCGGCAGTATGCTGGTTTGGCGCTTGTTTAAAGCCTATCCATTTCAGAAAGCATAAATTTTTCAATTTAAAAAGCCAGCTATTCTCTCAAATAACTGGCTTTTTATTTAAGGTATTAAATATCTTAGTTATGCTCCGCTTCAAGCACATCAAATAAATCATCAGCAATTGATGTACCAAATTGGGCATCAATTTCGCGAACACAGGTTGGGCTAGTAACATTGATCTCTGTGACATAGTTTCCAATCACATCTAACCCGACAAAAACCAAACCTTTTTCTTTAAGGAATGGACCAACTTTCTTAGCAATCGCCTTATCATTTTCTGTTAATGGACGAGCTTCACCTAAACCACCAGCAGCAAGATTTCCTCGCACTTCACCATTTTGAGGAATACGTGCTAAACAGTAAGGTACTGGTTCACCATTAATCATCAAAATACGTTTATCACCATCTACAATTTCTGGAATATAACGCTGGGCCATGATTGGCTGAGTCCCGTTATTGGTTAATATCTCAATAGTAGAACCAATATTTACGCCATCCTGATATAAACGGAAAATCCCCATCCCCCCCATACCATCGAGCGGTTTGACGATAACATCACCATGTTCTTTTAGAAATTCACGAATCAGGCCCTGCTGTGAAGTCACCAAAGTTGGAACTTGCAGTTCAGGAAATTGAGTCGCAAAAAGCTTCTCATTACAATCTCGCAAACTTTGTGGCTTATTGATAATCCATGAACCTTCGCGCTCAGCCTGTTCTAAAATATAAGTACTGTAGACAAAATTCATGTCAAAAGGCGGGTCCTTACGCATAAGTACCACATCGTAACTCGCGATAGACTCTTTTTTCTTTTCGCCCAACTCATAATAATGATTATAATCTTCAAATACTTTAAGAGGTGCGATCAGACCGAAAGCCTTACCTTGATCAATATACAAATCCTGTTGCAACGAATAACCCAACTCATGACCACGACGACTTGCCGCCCATAACATGGCAATGGTTGAATCTTTTTTTAAGTTAATATTTTCAATGGGATCCATTACAACAAGAACACGCATATTCAAGCTCTTATAAAATTTTAAATTGCCAACAGTATAGCGGAGATTATGCTGTTCTTTTTCTCAATTTTGCTACACTCTTATCAAATATTGTGAAAGAAGTAATATCAATATGCTACAGGCAATTATTGGGTTTCATCTTGATGAAGAACAGCATTGGGTTGCTGACTTAGCCTGTGGTCACACTCAACATGTGCGCCACAATCCCCCGTGGCAGAACCGTCCCTGGGTAACGACCGAACAAGGTCGGATAGAGAAAATTGGCTTAATGCTCAACTGTTTAAAGTGTGAAACATCAATGAATTCTAACCCGATAAATTAATATGACTTATGTACAAAACATTTTGAGATCACATTTTATGAATAAAAATATTAAACTTACAGTGACTGCGCTACTTGCTGGTATTGTCATATGTAGTCCACCACAAGCTTTGGCAGATAAAAACAAATTAATTCAAGGCTATTGGGCAATGATACCGCTCAATAATGGAATCGCAAACGTAGCATATTTTGGCGAAAATGGTGATGCTACACTATATCCTTTTCTATGTGATTTTAAGAGCAGAACCTTTAGCTCACCAGAACAGCCTGAAATATCCAAATATGAAGTCAAAAATAATACAATTTATTTATTCTACAAAGATATTGATGATAATCATAAACTTGCAATTAAAAAACTTGATCAAAAACATCTCGTTCTAGAACAGTTACATACCCCACAATTTTCGTCAACGTTTGAATATCAGAGAGTTGATCGCATAAAAAGTCTATGTCCTACCGACTAGTTTTTTTGAAAAGCCAGCTTTTGATCATGACTGGATCTTTGGGTAGATCCAGCTTGATTCTGCACCTCAAATCTTCTCCCTCTCCAAACACCATAATCTCAGCCAAGGTTTCAATGGGTCTACCAATCTCGAAATCGGTCTGCTCTAAACTTTGGGCAAATAAAGCTGAATAGTTACTATCCAAATAAGTCACAGGAATATCCTGAATCATCACTTTTAAAGCATAACCCTGCTGATTTGACTCAAAATCACGTAGCACATACGCTTTTTTAAGAACTTGCTTTGATGAAGATTTTAGCATCAGTGCATTAATGACTTTTTTCTGCTGCATTTTACTGACACTCACCATAATTGCAAATTGCTGATCACTTTCCAAACGATAAGGATGTTGGCGAAAATACAAATCCCGTTCAATCTGATAGCGTTTCCAGCGATGTTGATCTATGCGTTGAGCAAATACAAAACCCAAAACAATAATCACAATGATCAATATCAAAAATAGCATTACAGCAAAAATCCAATCCCGATTTTAATGACAAAAATAAGGAGCATTTGCTCCTTATTCAGATTTAAAGGTTTTATACACCATATTTTTTACGATATGCCTGCATTTTCGCCAAGGCATCCTGATCACCTTTCGCATCTAAATAAACCATCAAATCTGACATGGTAATCAATGCATGTACTGGTATCTCCAATTCTTTTTGAACTTCCTGAATTGCAGATAAATCGCCTTGCCCCTTTTCTTCACGATCTAATGCCACCAATACACCAGCAATCGTAGCACCTGCATTTTTTAAAATTGTTACAACTTCACGAATAGCAGTTCCTGCAGTAATCACATCATCAATGATCCAGACTTTTTTCCCTTCTACAGAAGCACCGACCAATACACCACCCTCGCCGTGATCTTTGGCTTCCTTACGGTTAAAGCCCCAAGGTACACTTACACCATGAGTCTGGGATAAAGCAACAGCTGTCGCAGCAACAAATGGAATTCCTTTATATGCAGGGCCAAAAATGACTTCAACATTTTTACATTGTGTCAATTTATCTGCATACCCTTGCGCCAAGAGAGATAAAGCTTCACCATCATTGAGTAATCCAGCATTAAAAAAATAAGGACTCACACGTCCTGATTTTAAAGTAAACTCACCAAATTTAAGCACGCCACGTGATAATGCGAGTTCGATAAAAGCTTGAGGATTAAATTGAGCTGGCGTTGACATGTGGTGCTCCAAATTTCATAAATTGAGGTAAGACTTGCGCATGATACCAAAGAGTAGCTATCCAAGTGATCAAAAAATTTTAAGAGTCGTATCAATTAACGTAAATGGCTTACGTTCTTCTGTGACCAAAGGTTTACTTGAGTGGTTAGAGAAGTCTGATGCAGATGTTGTGTGTATGCAAGAAAGCCGTATCACGCATGCTCAATGGACAGATAAATTCAAACCGGAAGGTTGGTTTACACACCTCTTTCCAGCAGAGCGTTCTGGCTATGCAGGGACTGCTATCTATAGCAGAATCCCGTTTACATCAGTCAAAGATGGTTTAGGTTTTGAACTTGCTGACTCTCAAGGGCGCTTTATTACTGCAGAATTTGATCTGGGTTTAGATAAGCCTGTACATATTTGCTCATTATATTTACCTTCTGGTTCTTCAGGGGATGAAGCTCAGGCACGTAAAGATCATTTTTTACAACAATATGAAAATATTTTAAAACAATGGCGTGATGAAGATAAATCCATCATCGTGTGTGGTGATTACAACATTGTCCATAAACGTATTGATATTAAAAACTGGTCAGGAAACCAGAAATCATCAGGTTGTTTACCCCATGAACGTGCATGGTTAGACCATATCTATGATGATCTAGGTTATGTCGATACTTTCCGTGAGGTTCGTAAAGAGGCTGAGCTTTATTCATGGTGGTCAAATCGTGGGCAAGCACGTGCTAAAAATGTTGGGTGGCGTATCGATTACCATGCCTGCTCGCCTGACTGGAAAGACCGTACTGTCAATGCCTGGGTGTATAAAGAAGAGTGGTTTAGTGATCACGCACCCGTCATTATTGACTACCGACTTTAAACTCAGTGAACACTCGTTTACTGAATAAGTGTCAATAACCTACAGTTTTTGTCGTGTTTTAAGTATTTTTATTACACGACAAAAAGCGCATTATTGCTTCACGGCACAGGGACTTGTCAGGATGACAGCAAAGGGATAGGAAGCCGTAGGATGTAAAGAAAATAAAAACAGGAGTTTTTATTTTTCAAGGATGTGACAATGGACGTTGTTATGAGACCCGCATGATCAGGATGATTAAATGCGGGTTTTCTCTTATTAAACCACCCATTAATTTTATAATTATTTTAATTGTTATTATTTATTGTTGTTCTCTGTTTTTATATCTTTTTTAACTGGTTTTATTTTGCCTTTCCTATGTTTCAATATTATGACGTGTATCACAGTTGGTAAAATAAGTTTTTTTCATTTCTATATATTCAAGACTAGAGCTTTTAGTTTTTATTGATTACCCTTGTACCCATAATTTTAAAATTTTTAGGAAAGTTCATGTTAAAAGTGTATGGCATAAAAAATTGTAATTCGATGAAAAAAGCTTTTGATTTACTCTCTGAACTTGGTCTGGAATATGAGTTTCATGACTATAAAAAACAAGGAATTGATGCAAAAACAGTAAAAAAATGGCTAGATGAAAAAGGTGCTGACCTGATTTTAAATAAGAAGGGCACTACATGGAAAAAACTGTCTGAAGAAGAACAGGCACATGCGCTTGCCAGCGAAGAAAATCTAATCGAAACTCTGGTCAATCATACCAGTATGATCAAACGCCCTGTCATTGAAGATAAACAGGTTAAAGTCGTTGGTTTTGATGAAGACGCTATCCGCGCTTTGAAATAAAACAATTAAAAAACCCAGCATATGCTGGGTTTTTTAATTGTTTTATCTGCTTAGTTAGCACGTATCCAGGTTTGGTTACGTCCGAGTGCTGAAATACCAATATATCCGCGAAGATTAAGCTTACTGCCTGCAAGCGTACCTTTCAATTTATAAGTTTTACCATTTTTTGGATCAAGAATTGAGCCATTATCGTAGTTATTACCACCTACGTTTTTAAGGTTATGCACAATAGTCACACCTTTTAACGATTTGTTATGGTATGGTCCTTCACATTTCGTACAAGAATTTTCTTCACCCGGCGTCAAAACCTGAACAATAGATGCAGACAAAGTACCATTTTTTTGCTCAGTAAATTTGACCAAGGCTTTGGCTTGCTTTGATTCATCATCAATTGTTTTCCACACAGTACCATTGAGAGGATCAGCAGCATTTGCAAATACTGTTGCACCTAACAATCCTAGAGCGAGTGCGATTTTTTTCATTTTTTTAATTCCCTGTTTTAAGTACTACACGTACCTAGTATTAAAAAGTCACAACAAATTAGCAATTTCTGAATGTGACTGTTTAGTGTAACCTTGTTAAGACTGTTGGTAAATACTCAAAAAAGAACAGCAATAACTAACTATCGTGGACAAAATATGAAGATTGATCCTGCTATTAAACAATATTTGACTGAAAGCTTCCTTAAAGCCACTTTTCGTACTCCGAGCCGATTTAACCTTCCGCCGATGCTCTTGAGAAGTGCCATTGAACAGATGACGAAGGTTTTTCCTCAACCACGTCAGGTGCAACTGCGTTCTTTGCGGTTAGCTGGAATCCAGGCGGAAGAAATTAAACCGCAAAGTAAATCCACGCAGATGATTTTTCATATTCATGGAGGTGCTTTTTTTGTTGGCTCGATCAAAACACATCGTGCATTTCTAAGTGAGATCGCTGAACGTACACAAATGCAGGTTTTACATATCAACTATCCATTGTCACCAGAGGCACGTTATCCCGATGCATTGGATGCAATATACGATGTTTACAGCACTTTATTAAATCAAGGAATACAACCGAAAGATATTATTCTTTCTGGAGACTCATGTGGTGCTAATCTAGCTTTAGCACTTTGCCTTCGATTAAAACAAGAACAGCTTGAAATGCCAAGTGGCCTGATGCTGTTATGCCCTTTCCTGGATCTAACACTGACCAGTGAATCACTTCGTTATAATCAAAAACTTGATGCTTTATTATCCGTAGAAGCATTAGAAGCTGGTATTGCTTATTATGTACCTAAAAATTTAGATAAATCTGACCCATTGATCTCACCTATTTTTGGTGATTTTGAAGGACTACCTCCAACACTTGTGCAAATTGGTTCTAAAGAAATTTTACTCGATGATGCCAAACGTTTTACGGAAAAGGCCAAAGCAGCCGATGTAGATGTACGTTTTAAACTCTATACAGGAATGTGGCATAACTTCCAAATGTTTAGTCCATGGTTTGAAGAAGCTAAAAAAGCACTTGCAGATATTGCCGATTTTGCACATGAACTGGATAAAAATTAAGGTCAATAATTTTTCCTCGTGATAACGCTTTATACTATTCAAGCGATTTACAAGAAATATTGTCACGATGAAAATCTAGTTAAAAATAAAAAAAGTCAGCTTTACTGGATGATAAAGCTGACCAACAGAGGGAACTGTTATTCAAAATGCATATTTTTAGATATGGCTAATTTTTTCTAGCGTTTCCTGAAGTGCTTTTTCTTTCAACTCAGGTGAAATATTTACGCCTTCTGCATGGAAAACTTCAATATTTGTCACACCTGTAAAGTTAAAGATCTGTTTTAAGAAAGCTTCCTGAAAGTCTGCAGGTGAGCTATCGCCATAAATGCCACCACGGCTACTTGCAATGTAAGCTTTTTGGATATTTGTTGCTAAACCAACAGCACCTTCAGCCGTATACTTAAAGGTTTTACCTGCAACTGCAATACGGTCAACCCATGCTTTTAAGTTAGATGGAATGCTGAAGTTATACATACCAGCGCCGATTACAACGATATCAGCAGCAAGATATTGATCTACCAGTTCTTCACCAAGGCGCGATTGTTCAACATCCTGACCTAAAAGAATTGCTCCAGTTAAATGCGGGATATCTTTTGTACCCAAATCCAGATAATCAACTTCTAAATTTGAGTGTTTCTTTTTAAGTTGCTCTACAATTGCAGCACTTAATTTACGTGAAACTGAATTTTCGCCAAGGATACTAGAGTCAATGTGTAAAAGCTTCATGGTTGTTCTATCAACTAATTAATGTTTCGATGTGGATAGATTAATCCAAAGTTTAACGTTGAATAATCCCTGACTTTAAAACAGTCTGTTCTATTTTTAATACTAATCTCTAGCTGCTGTTGAACTTATCTCACTTATAAAATTCATAAAAAAGATACTCAATAGCTTGTTTTTATGGCGCTTTACGGTATGGTTCATCCACTGGCACAAACTGATGTTCCTGTTTTGCCTGCTCTATCCACTGCTGTACAGACTCAAGTTTTAGGACAGTCTCCATATATGCTTGACCAGAAGCAGAGACAGGGAGCTGAAAACTGATAAAACGCATGACTACAGGAATATAAAATGCATCTGCAATTGAAAAATCACCAAACAGAAAACTTTCTCCTGATGGCCTCTTAGCCCAAATCTGCTCAATACGGGCAACATCATCACGTAAACCTTGATGTTCATCCCACAGTTTAATCCCAACCGTTGACAAATCGGCCTCAATATTCATCGGACATAATTGACGAAGCATTTGGAAACCACTGTGCATTTCTGCTGAGATACTTCTTGCCTGAGCTCGTAATTGTAAATCACTTGGCCATAACGTTTTATCTGGATAGAGTTCAGCCAGATACTCACAAATCGCTAAGGAATCCCACACGACCAGATCCCCGTTAACCACAGCTGGTACCTTTCCCGTAGGGTTAATTTTTAAAATACTTTGTTTAAATGGTCGATCCAGATGAAAATCATCAAATGCAATAAAATGTTCTTGAAAAGGTATGTCAAAAGCCTTTAAAACTAGCCAAGGACGCATTGACCATGTTGAATAGTTTTTATTTCCAATAAATAGTTCTAACATTTTTCTTTCCTTTAAAATAAAAAGAGTGGCGATAACCACTCTTTTAGATCTACCGTAGCATTTGCTATCTAGAACAAGAATGAAACGCCTAGACCTGCTCTATAATTTTTATCTTCGCTTTGAAAATCTACACCAACACTGCCATCCAGCTGAATGCGATTATTTAAAGCATAGATTAAACCAGTGTTTACACCATATTCATTACGCTGACTTTCTTCTTTATGATATACAAACTCAGAAAAGCCAGATAAATTTCCAGCAACTTTATAACTAATATTAGGGATAGCTGTTACTGAAACATTGCTATTTTGCATTGAGTAATACATGGTCATACCCGTATTTAGCAAATCATTATATTTATAATTTAGAGATGAACCTAAAGTATAAATATCATCATGTTCAGAAAAGCCATCATTACCAGTCGCAATCTTGGCACGTGCTAAAACAGCCATTGAAAGCTTGTCATCTTTCAAATCAATCGCATGTTTTAAACCAATACTGACATCACCTAAACCGTCATCATCGTGAGAACGACCTTTATACTTGGTCTGAGACCACATTGGACCATCCCATCCCAGTTGCAACTCTAATGATTTTGTTAAACCTGTACGAAAAAGCATATCTCCGCCAAGTGTAACTGTTTTTTTCTTAGCGCCATCAACCGTTTCTTCTTTGTAGGTTGCACTCGGAAGCGCCTGCTCCCATGCAAGCTGACCTACTGGGGTAATACTTGTACCAAAACCCTCTCCTGGGCGATCAAATGAGAAATCGGCAGCCATACTTCCCATGCTGATGACAGAGGCACCTACCAATGCTAGTTTTTGTAGTATTTTCATATGATTACTCAAAGTTAAACCAATTCTTTTGACATTTTCGCACCGTGGCTACGGAGCAACTCTAGAGTTTCTTTCTCTTCTGATAAAGCCTGTGACCAATCAATTTCATCAAAATCACAATCAAAAAATAACTCACTGATCGAAGATAAAATCGTTTGCCCTTCTTCATCCTTGGTATTTGGATCAACTTTTTCATCCAATAACCGTGATACCGCGGGAACACAAGCAGAACTAGCAGCATCCCATAATGGACCATAGCACTCTTCTGCGTCCCATAAATGTAAATTGGCTTTAGCCTGAATCAATGCTTCCAAAATATCAAGGTGGACTTTTAAACTTTGTTGTTTTTGCTGTTCACTTAATGGTTGCTGAGCCTCATATGCTTCACATACGTCCTCCCACCATTTAAACAAACCGTCAGACCATACTGATACCGCTGGCCCTTTTTCTGGCTCAATGAAATTCGGGTCGAGTCCTTCTGCCAATAGATGTTGAACCTGACTAAGGTTTAACTCTTCTATTGCCTGAATAAAGCTTTGTTGCTTGGCAGTTAGCATGCGATCACTCTCAATTCTTAGAATTGATATTATGCCTAAGATTGATCAATTTTTCTTAAATTTCGTGAATAATCTTTATTATTTTATTTTTGCCATTATAGAAAAAAGCCCCGAAGGGCTTTTCTTTATGCTTCATCAGCATCTGCAAGTTCGAGTTTCCCACCACGTGGATTCTCTTTTTTCTCGAAAGCATGCTCTAAACTACGTTTCACCCGATCAATAGCACCATGTAATGCTGTATCAATGTTTTTAGCATTATGTGTAACCACTACAGGACTTAAACCTGCAGCTTTTACTTCAACCATACAGCGAATATCGTCATCACCACCTTTCGCTTTACTATTTTCATCACTCAAATGCACTGAAAATTGTGTTATACGTTCACTATACCGTTGGAATTCTTGAGCTAGTTCTGCACGTACATAACTAATTAAACGATCACTATTTTGAATGTTTTTATCTGTACGGATTTCAATGTTCATAAAATTAAACCCTCATTCTTATAAAAAATTTCTAGTGCAAAACCTGATTTTGTCGGCACTTTCAAATGTAGGCTGTCATAAACAGCTGAAAGTTTTAGCTCATTTGATTTTGGGAAAACCCTCCTCAATCACTAAGGACTATAAAATATTTTTAAGTCCCTATGACTTCAATATCAGGCCAAGAATGAAAATATGCAAGTATATTTTTTAAATTTTTATGAAAAGAATAGATAAAATCACAAGATTTTACGTTTTATCAGATATAAAACAAAAATTATTGTTTTATTTTATTTTTTATATTAATATTTTGAGGGTCAAAAATTTCGAATCAATTTATTCTATTTTTCTTTCTATTGTTTTCACTTTTATTTACCTTAAATTCCTTATTACTATTACTTTAACTTTTCACAAACCTTTTTTTGCAAAAACTGCATTGATAAAATTAAAAATAACTGAATCTTTCATCAATTTTGGCTTTATTTTTGCTTAATAGTCTGTATCCTTTACTCGCTCTTTTGGGGGAACATACTTTTAATGAAACTTTCTTACCTTATTACATCCATTGCACTTGCATCAGTAACGACATTGACTCAGGCAAAACCAGTTTGGCAGGACTTCAGCTTGACTGGACTTTATGGTGAAAACTATGAAGTGGTGGATGAACAACAAACAACATTAACTGTAGAGTATGCTGCAAAAGTTAAATATGCTGACGTATTCTTCTTTATGGATCGTATGCGTGGTGGTGATGATCATAAATCGACATATTTCGAATTATCTCCTCGTTTGAGTTTAGGTGAAGTGACAAAAACCAAACTGAGTGCAGGTCCAATCAAAGATGTTTTGATTTCCACTACATGGGAAGCAAACAATGATGATTTTGATAACTTCGATAACTTCTTGTATGGCATAGCATTTGACCTTGATATTCCTTATTTCAAATATGCAAGTGTCAACTTTTATCGTGCTAACAACGAGAAAACTCACGATGATTATCAAATGACCTTCACTTATGGTATTCCATTTAATCTTGCTTCAGAAGAGTTTCTGGTTGATGGTTTCATTGACTGGTCTACTGCTGAAAAAGATCATGCAAGCGAATTCAACTGGACAACCCAGTGGAAATGGAATGTTGGTAAACATATTTCACCTGATACTCGCTTATATCTTGGTATTGAACACTCGGTTTGGAACAATAAGTTTGGCATCAAAGGCAAAGACGAAAACAATGTCAGTGCTTTAGTCAAATACCATTTCTAATGCAATATTTTTAATAAAAAAGCAGAGCCCAGGTTCTGCTTTTTTATTGCTCAATAAAATAAAACAGTTAAGATAATTGTACCTGTTTCTATTTTGGCAAAATTCATGAGTTTTCAGATTCGCCTGGCAATAAAAGATGATTTAAAACAAATTCTCGATATTTATAATGCCGAAATTTCAAATGGAACAGCAACCTGGAACAATGAAGCTCTTTCTCTTGAAAGATATACAAGATGGTATGAAGAGCTATTAAAAGCACGCTTTCCACTTTTTGTCGCTGTTGAAATAGAAACTCAATCAATTGCCGGTTATGCAGACTATTCTTCTTTCCGTTCTATCGCTGGTTTTGCTCAAACAGTTGAACATTCCGTATTTGTCCATCCAGATTTTAGCAGGCAGGGTTTAGGGAAAAAGCTCATACAAACCCTGATTAATCACGCCAGACAAAACAATATCCATGTCATGGTCGCTGCAATTGATCATGACAATATCGCATCTATCCGGCTACATGAAAAATTTGGATTCAAACAGACAGGTTACATGCCTGAAGTTGGTCAAAAGTTCGGAAAATGGCGAGATTTGGTCTTGATGCAACTCAGTTTTTCGGAAAACAAACCCAACTTAGAAAGTTAATAAAAAGTTATTCACCAAATTCAGAAACTTGCAAACTAATCACAGCCTGATTGTTTTCATGTGCATGACCATAGAAAAACTTTAATCTAATGAAATTTTCAAGTAAAAGTTCTAAGGTGATCAAATTGTTTGAATTTAAGTGATGATAAAGCTGAGAACGTTTGAACTCCTCCTGCTCAAAACGTCTTTTAATTTCTTCGGTACTCAACAAATGTAATGCCTCAGCAATCTCAGCGACAATAACAGCCGAGTTATATTTCGCAGACTCAACAACTGTCTGAATATGGACAAAAGGGTATTCCCCAAAAATTGTGAAACTTAATGGAGCTTCACCACCTGACTCTTTGCCAGTAAGCAAAAATGTAAAATACTCGCAGATTCTTTTAAATTTAATTTATTTTTTAAATCACGATCTCGGTAGATCTCCTGGATCGTTTCCGCATCAATTAAAATCGTCTCTAAGTCATTTGGTTCTATACTCAGTAAAATTGTATCCATTGTTCTACTCTAATTACTTATTATGATTGTATCTTAATCCCCATAAGCGCTAGTGGACACTAAAAATTGTGTGCTGATTATAATGATTTGTAAAATATTTTATGACGTTTCTAAGCAGAAATTAAACGCTGCAATTTTATAAATGATTTGATTAGATTTCAGCAAATCATGAATTGATATTATTTTTTATTTAAGCAATTGCTTAATTTTATTAACATTCTCAAACCTTTAAAAACACTAACATATTGATAATAAAAAATATTTATTACTGGCACAATATTTGATTATTTCTCCATACAGCAAAAAGGAAGAGTTTGTTGTTTTTTCATCATCATTATGGAGAAAATAATGAAAAAAATTGTATTTTTACTGGCTAGTTTTAGCCTGATTCCAATATCACATGCAGGGCTTGATTTAAGCAAAATCAAAACACGTTTAGGGGCCAGTTTTATTCAGCCGAAAGATCATCCAGGCAATTTATATGATGGCACCTCGACCAGTATTTCTGATGGGTACGCCATGACCATTTCAACCCTGTATTTTGTCTCCCCCCATGTTGCAATTGATTTGCTGGCAGGGACTGCACCCAAACATGATATTTACGGGAATGGCACAAAAATTGGTCATACTCGCTATTTGCCACCAACATTGAGTGTGCAATATAACTTCAATCCCGATGGGAAATGGAATCCTTATATTGGTGCAGGGGTAAATTATACAATTTACTTAAATGAAAAATTATTTAGTGGAGATAAATTAGACATTACCAATTCTTTCGGTTTCGCTGCAACAGCCGGTATGGATTATCAAATCAATAAGCATTTTAGCTTGGGAGCAGAAGCCCGCTATATCGATGTCAACTCTGATCTGAAAATCAATGGTATTACAGTCGGAAATGGTGATGTCAACCCAATGGTGTATACACTTACTTTAGGATATAAATTCTAAATTTTTGTATTCATGACGGAGTCTGTCTTAGGCTTCGTCAAATGAATGATTCACAAGATACTTCACTAAATTTATTAAAATATAATGAAGTTGAGTCTCCAAACCTGTTTTATCATTTAAAAATAAAAGTGATGTCGAAACATCACTTTAGATTATACATTAAGCTGTCAAATCAGCTAGATTACCCTTTTGTTCTAACCAATGTTTACGATCACTAGAACGTTTTTTTGCAAGTAATTTATCGAGTAGCCCAGCAGTAAACTGGATATCATCCAGATCTAACTGCACTAAACGACGTGTATTTGGATCCATAGTTGTTTCCCGAAGCTGACTGGCATTCATTTCACCCAGCCCCTTAAATCGGGTAATTTGTGGATTTTTTGTCTTGGCTTTCTTCAAGATAGCTTCTAACTCATCTTCATCAAGCGCGTAGTGTACATCTTTACCATCATCAATACGGAATAATGGAGGCATTGCAACAAACAAATGGCCTTCTTCCACCATTGCTGGAAAATGTTTAACAAACAAGGCACAAAGCAGTGTCGCAATATGCAATCCATCTGAATCCGCATCGGCTAGAATACAAATTTTGCCGTAACGAAGCTCCGAGAGATCATCACTACCAGGATCTACACCTATAGCAATCGCAATATCATGAACCTCTTGGGAGGCGAGAACTTCATCTGAAGAAACCTCCCATGTATTTAAAATTTTTCCACGAATCGGCATAATTGCCTGAAAGTTTTTATCTCGTGCCTGTTTAGCTGAACCACCAGCGGAATCCCCTTCGACAATAAAGAGTTCAGATTCTTCAAGCGTATGTCCTACACAATCTGCCAGTTTCCCTGGTAATGCAGGTCCAGCAACAATCTTTTTCCGTTCAACTTTTTTCGCAGCTTTTAAACGTCGCCCTGCTTTAGAAATTGCCATTTCTGCAAGCTGCATTGCAATTTCAGAGTTTTGGTTTAACCATAATGCAAAAGCGTCTTTCGCAATATTCAACACGATACCTGAAGCCTCACGGCTAGACAGTCGTTCTTTAGTTTGCCCTGAAAATTGTGGTTCCTGAAATTTTAATGAAAGGATATAGTTCACACCATCCCAGACATCTTCAGCAGATAATTTTAAATTACGCGGTAACAAATTACGGAGTTCACAAAACTCGCGAATTGCATCTGTCACACCCGAACGTAAACCATTGACATGAGTACCTCCCTGAGCAGTTGGAATCAGGTTGACATAACTCTCCTGAATTTGCTCGCCCCCTTCCACATTCCAGCAAATTGCAAATTCTGCACTGGCACGCTCAGCTTCACCAGTTGCGACAAATGCAGGCTCAGGCAAGATCTCCCGATCTTCCAGCTCATCCATCAGATAATCAACCAGACCATTTTCAAACTGCCATTCCACAGTTTCATTGTTGATTTGATCAATAAAGGTAATATGTAAACCAGCAGCCAAAACAGCTTTGGCTTTTAAATTATGTTTAAGTGCCTTGATGGCAAATTTAGGGCTATCAAAATATTTTTCTTCAGGCCAAAAATGAACAGTCGTTCCTGTCGCTCGCTTAGGCGCTTTACCTTGTAAAACTTCCAGTGGACCCGTCGGTTCACCATGTTCAAAGGTCATTTTATAAAGATTGCCTTGACGTTGAACCTCAACATCCACCCGTGTTGACAGGGCATTAACAACCGAAATCCCTACACCATGCAAACCACCTGAAAACTGGTAATTATCTGTACTAAATTTACCACCTGCATGCAGTTTAGTTAAAATAATCTCAATACCGCATTGCCCATATTCTGGATGAATATCAACAGGCATCCCGCGCCCATTATCTTCAACAGATAAAGAACCATCCTTGTACACCGTGACTACGATCTTGCTGGCAAACCCGGCCAAAGCCTCATCGACAGCATTATCAATTACTTCCTGAGCCAAATGGTTTGGACGAGTGGTATCTGTATACATTCCTGGACGGCGGCGGACAGGATCTAAACCAGATAAAACTTCAAGTGATTGAGCCGTATATTGAGACACGTTGTACGATTTCCTTTTATTTTATGGAGTTCGATATTGAATACGATAAAAATTCTAACAATAGAGGTATTTTATCAGCAAAATCATCCATCGCATGGTTACCTTGCATGTCTGTAATCATGACTGAGGCATGTGGTGCTGCACTATAATACCCTTGCGCTACACGATAATCCAAAACTTCATCGCCTTGTTGCAATAAAAGCAAAATTTTATCTGCATCTTGCACAAAAGGAACAGCAAGGTGCTCCAATTGATCAAGTTGTGAATCATCTAAAACCCATGTATCTGTCACTTTCAGTGGCAGTAGTTCAGAACCAAACAAATTACGAAACAATGACCATGGTTGCATAGCCGGGTTAATTAAAACAGCTGGTATCTTATATTTTGCGACCAGCTGTGTCGCATAAAAGCCCCCTAAGCTACTCCCAACCAAAGCAACATCAGACATCGCTTCAATAAGCACTGACAACATCCTCAAAACTTCCAAAGGTGGCATATTCAAGTCAGGCAAATGTACCTGATGTTGCGTATGTGCCTGACAATACGCTTTAAGTTGCTGACCTTTTATCGAAAAAGCGCTGCTTTGGAAGCCGTGAAGATAGATAATATTCATTTAGAATAGATTGCAAATTTATGTCAACTGTTTTAATTTTTACTGTGATCAATTTCACGAAATTGTTTTAATTTGTACGAGAACAAAAATTGTCCGACAAAAAAACTACAACTTATGTCAAATCATCGTATCTTAAAAAATATTCGAGATGAATGACATAAGATGATTTCAGTGCAATTTATACATTGATCAGGTTCAAAAGGAAAGAGCCGAATCATCTTCGAGCTGATTTTAGGATAAAAATAATGCCAAGTTTAACACCCCTACACGAAACATATTGTAAATGGGATCGTTCTCCACCAAGCCAAGCTGATGTTTTAGAAGGTCTTGCGCAATTGGTGAGTACACGTCTGGGGGGCGTGGTTCATGACCTTATTCAAGCGATTCAAAGGGAAATCTTACTCAGTATTTTTGGGGTTAATCGACAAAAGAGTCGTTATTATCAAAAAATTCCAAGTATTGAAAAACTATACCAGTTTGCATATAGCTCTTTGCAAAACTATGGTTATTATTTTCTTGCACCCACTTTTCGTAAAATCATTGAGCGTTTTCCAAACCTGCATGACAAACCCCTGACACCAGGCATGACCTTTCTGGTTAGCGCACTAAACGGTGTATTGGGGGATTATTTGCTTGCCCACCAAAATCCATTGGCTTTGTCTCCTGTACTTTATGATCATTATGGCGAATTGCAACAGGGAGATCTGGCTGGACGTATAGTGATCTTTGTACATGGTCTATGTATGACCCATCTTGACTGGTCAAACAGCAAAAACCCAGGTATCCCCGAGAAATTATTGGCGCAACGGGATAACAACACCATGTTGTATCTTCACTACAACACTGGGCGGAGGATTTCTGCCAATGGTCGAAGCCTGTCAAATATCCTAGATAATCTGATCAAACGCAATCCTCGTATAACAAGTATTGATCTGATTGGACATAGTATGGGAGGTCTTGTTGCCCGAAGTGCCTTATTTTATGGTAAGCAGAATATGCAGCAATGGTTTCACATGGTGGAAAATTTAGTCTGTCTGGGTTCACCACATCATGGTGCTGTACTTGAACGTTTTGGTTTTGCACTTCAGGATCAGGTAGGGCGTTTCCCGATTTTTAATATTATTAGCCACATCGTCAATATCCGAAGCAATGGCATCCTGGATTTGCGATATGGTAGCGTTCGTGATGATGACTGGGAACATAATGATGCACGTATAGGTCAGGTGGACGATAATCGCAAACCTGCTCCTCTTCCATCCCACATCAATACATTCTTCGTAGCAGGAACACTTGAATTTGAAAACAAGAAAAATCGTACCCTGAAAGTCATCGGTGATTATCTGGTTAGCATCAAAAGTGCTTTAGGTGAACATCCAAATCCCCGATTTCAACTCAAAGTTCCTGATTCACATAAAGCCATCTTTTATGGTCTTAATCATTTTGAAATTCAGTATCACTTGAGTGTCGCAGATCAGATAGTGAAATGGTTTTATCCGCGTCATGAAGATTTGGCAGAGGAACAGATTCGTAAATACTTGATTAAACTTGAAAGTATGCAAGGCATTGCTGAAACCTAAATCAAAAAAAAACCAGCATTAAACATTGCTGGTTTTTTTATTTTGAAGCTTCGGCTATTGATTATTTGAGTACTGGATATTTACGGAACAATTGCCATAAGCAAATGATCAAAAGAAAACTAAAAAAGACCAAAGACCAAACGGCTAATGACTGCCCTAAAAATGTCCAGTCCACGACAGCACATTCACCAGAGCCAGAAAGAACTTCTTTGAATACAGTCTGTAAAGGTAATGCGCTGACTAAATAATCCAGACCAGGTCCACAACTAGGTACTTGGTCTTTTGGTAGGTGTTGCAACCATACCTGACGTGCAGCAACCCCAGCAGACCAACCTATTGTGAGGGTTGAAAGCAGTGCGTAGAAACGTTTAACTCCACCTGCTTTCGGATTGTGTAAAAAAGCTATTAAGGAAAATAGCCCTAACCCCATCAACCCCACACGTTGAAAAATACATAATGGACAAGGATCTAAATTGGCTGTTTTTTCTAAAAACAGGGCAAAAGCCATCCCGATGACACTTGCCAAAAATAAAAAACCACTTACTAAACGAAAGCTGACCCGCTGCATGGTTAGGCCTCTAAATATTATTAAAATTTAATCATCTGAATCGAGCCAGATAGTCCTCAAAACTGATTTGTGTATCATTTTCAAGTTCCTGTTGCTCTTTTAATGAAGTATCCGCTAATTGATCAAAATACGCTAAAGTTTCTGGACTTAAAATATGTTGTTCGTAACTTGTTGCATGTTGATGTGCCATAAAGCTACCAAAACTCCAAGTTCCACTGTATTTTAAAGTATCAGCTACAACATGTGCTGACAGCGTCTCATCGACTTCATCAATACGACCTGACATAGTCTGAATTGCTTTACTATAAATATCAGTTGAGTAAGTCTGGTCAAGTAAAGCAGCCAAAGGTTGCATGGCTGTGATATAAATCTGTGCCCATTCTTCAATCGGATATTTTGTACCTTCCTCAACAATACCAGCATTAGGTGCACGACCACGGTTGACGACTTCAGCCTGATTGCGTTCAACTATATCCTGTTCATCATCAAGTAAGTCCGGACTGTCTTTCAACAAACAATACAAAGCTAAAACTTCGAGAAAAGCGGCAGTATCCTCATTGATCCCGATAGGGCTATAAGGATTGACATCAACAGCTCTCAGCTCTACATAGCCTACCCCACGATTGGCTAATGCTTCAGATGGTGTTTCTCCATCTTTTGGAACCTGTTTTGGTCGAACCAGACTATAGTATTCATTTTCAATTTGTAAAACATGGTCATTGATCTGGATAGGCTCACCATTTTCATCATTTAGACCTAAATGACTAAACTGTGCATAAGGTGTATGAACCGCTTTTTGTAAACCATCCAGATAGCCGCAAAGGTTGTTATAGTGAATTCCTAGCTGCTTCTGGGCTGAGTTTTGATAACCAAACCGTCCCATACGTAAAGCAGTTGCATAAGGCAAAAAAAGTGTTCCTTTGAGTAAAGGCAGTAAATGATGCTCGCGTCCTGTCATGAAACATTTGCAGACCGTAGGGCTAGCACCAACCAGAAACATTACCAAAGGTGTAAGGCGAATAAAATTTCGAATCAGACCAAAATAACGATGGCTACGATAATCCTGAAGGCTTAACGCTTTTAATTTTTCATCAGTTTCATGTTGCTGTAGAGCTTCAAACACCTGATCGGGGAACGAAACATTATAATGCACTCCGGAAATGGTCTGCATACGACGACCATAACGTACCCCCAGACCACGTCGATACAAAGTCTTGAAGCGACCGACATTTGATGTTCCGTATTGTGCCAGACGAATATTTTCTTCTTGATCATCGAGCATACATGGCATGGATAATGGCCAGAGTTTTTCACCATTTTCCAGATGCCGATGAACTACGGCATGGATATCGGCCAGATACTGCAAAGCCTCTGGTATCGTTTCTTTTGGAGGAGTAATAAACTCCATTAATGCTTCAGAATAGTCGGTTGTGATATGCGGGTGGGTCAATGCAGAGCCTAAAGCACGAGGATGAGAAGCCTGAGATAAAAAACCATTGCTTTGCATTCGGAGACTTTCACGTTCGATACCACGTAACATTCCCTTAAATAATGCAGAATCCACCCAATTCGGTAAAATAGATTGAGAGGTCGATTCAGGTTGACTCATTCACGTACTCGCTTATTCTTAAAGTGCATAACAACATCATTGTCTACGCCAGTATACCGTGATTTATTGGCACGATAACCATTCCCGATTTTGTTTTTAAAAGAACAATAATGAACTTTCGGCAAATTTTTATCACAAAGTTACTCTACATGACACTCAAAATTTGTGATTTCATAAAGAATATCAGCTAATAAACTGTAATTATTATGAATTATCAAACTGTCCTAGATTTTTGGTTCAGCGCTGCAACACAACCCTTGTGGTTTGCAAAAAGTGATGACTTTGATCAAAAAATTCGCGATCAATTTGCTCAGACACTAGAACAGGCAAAACAGTGTGAACTTTATAACTGGCGAGAAACTGGCGAAGGTCGTTTGGCCGAGATTATTGTTCTAGATCAATTTTCAAGAAATTTATACCGTGATCAAGCTGCATCATTTGCACAAGATCCATTGGCTTTGTCCCTTGCTCAAGAAACAATTCAGCTTGGATTAGATACCAAGCTTCGCCCAGAGCAGCGTTCATTTTTATATATGCCATTCATGCATAGTGAATCTGGACTGATTCATGAAGTTGCCTTACAACTGTTTGAGAAGCTTGGAAACCCCGTCAACCTCGATTTTGAAAAAAAGCACAAAGTGATTATTGATCGATTTGGTCGCTATCCGCATCGTAATCATATTTTAGGAAGACAATCCAGCCCAGAAGAAATTGAATTTCTAAAACAGCCGAATAGCAGTTTTTAAGCTATGATGAGATCATAAATAAATGTATGGTATTTAACCATCAAAGGGGGAAATGATGAAAAAATCAGTTTTAGGGCTAACACTAGCCACCGTATTGATATTCTCTGGATGTGCAACTTCTCCCTCAAAACCGAGAACGTTCGATCAGCTGGGACAATTTGCCACTTACCCATTAAATGCCCAAAGTTTTAGAGTGAGTTTTCAGGGTAATCCGAATATGAGTTTTGGAATGGCTGAAGAGATCACCTTGCTTAAAGCCGCACAAACCACAGTTTTTAATGGCTTCCGCTATTTTCAAGTTAAGGATGATCCAAGTAACCGTAGCCAGCAACCACCTAGACAGGCCATAGTTTACCCTACTCCAACATTTTATCCTTATGGACCATACGGTTATAGGCGTTTTGGCGGACCATTCTGGAATGATCCATTCTATGATATGCCTGAAATTGTCAATATTGATCCTGTGCAGGTTTCCTACACAATTGAGTGCTATAAAGATAAAAAATCTGCGCCAAATGAGGCTTTTGATGCCACGCTCATTTTACAATCTTTAGGTCCAAAATATGGTGTGGGGCCGACAGGGCAAGTGCTTTTACCACAACCTGTTACTGCACCGTCTACACAGCCGCCTGCAAAAAAATAAACTTGGGATCATGAATGGATAATGTAGAACCAGTCACATCACCTAATTTAAATCGTAGTAAGCGTTTTGCAACAATAGCTTTGGTGATCGCTGTTGTTGCATGGTTTGCCTTAATGCTCGTTGCAAAACTGCTTCCCGAATATGCATGGTTTATCCAGATTCTGATGTTAGGTGCTGAAGCTGGTGTCGTTGGCGGTCTTGCAGACTGGTATGCCATTACCGTACTGTTTCGTAATCCTTTTGGGAAAATCCCCATCCCTAAATTTTTAAAAGATCATACGGAAATCATTCCACGCAACAAAGCCCGTATTGCAGAGTCCATGGGCAGATTTGTACAGGAAAATTTCTTATCCCCTCAAATCGTTGCAAAAAGTTTAAAAAATACCGATGTCAGTCTGGCTGTTGGGCAATGGTTGGCAAATCCTAAAAACAACATACAAATAGTTGAAGTCATTCAACAGTCTGTTCCCAAAATTTTTGACTTTGTCGGACAGGAACAAATTGGGCGTTTTATACAAAGTAACTCGGTTGAATGGGTTAAAAATACCCGTATTAACACTCTAGCCAGTGAAATGATCCGAGCTGTTCTGGAAAATGATTTCCATCAAGATGTATTGCAACGTGGTCTGGATGTTGCCCATGACTGGATGGTGAATCACCCTGAGGAAACGCAGGAACTGACCCGAAAAATGTTTAAAGAACTCGGGGTCTGGAAACTGGCGAAAGGTGCAAGCTGGATCGGCATAGATGTACAACAGCGGACAATTGATTCATTACTGGAAAAAGTTGAATCCATGCTGGCAGATCCTGAGCACCCTTGGCGTCAGAAAATCGAAGATGCTGCCAATCAACTGATGCTACAACTTGCTGACAGTGAAAGTATTGCCAGCCAACGCCTTAATGACACAAAAAATGCATTGTTAGATAGTCATCAGGTTCTAAATTTTATTACAGGAGCTGTTGTTATCTTATGTAATGCCATCAAAAAAGACTTGCTCAAAGCTGATTCAGGTATTGCTAATAATTTACGCATCGCAATTCAACAAGTTGGTCAAAGTATTATCCAGAATGAGGCGGTACGTAACTTATTGAATGAAAAAATGAGTGGAATTGCGATCAATCTAAGCGATCAATATAGTGAAAAAGTGATTACTTTTATCAGTGAGCGTATTCACGAATGGGATTCACGTGAAATGATTGGCAAAATCGAAAATGAAGTTGGTGGTGACTTGCATATGATCCGCGTTAACGGCGTTGTAGTTGGGGCATTTATTGGGCTCAGCCTAGGCGTGATCCGTGCAATAATCGATTTCATTCTATAGATCATCAAAGTGTCATATTTCAGGTTCAACCATGATTGAAATCCAGTCCAAACTTCCAGCTCAGGGTGTAACCATTTTCAGTGTCATGACTGCTCTGGCTCAACGCTTAAATGCACTTAATCTTTCACAAGGTTTCCCTGATTTCCCGGCACCTCCTGCTTTATTAGAAGCGCTTTGCAAAGCGACACTCGGTGGAAATAACCAATACTCACCAGGTGATGGTGTACTTGCTTTGCGACAACAACTCGCTCAGGTTTTCTTGAACCGAGATGGTCTAACACTCGATACTCTCAATGAAATAACCATCACACCTGGCGGAACAATTGCTATTTTTTGTGCTATTCAGGCAATCGTACATGCTGATGATGAAGTCATCATCTTTGATCCAAGTTACGACAGCTATGCGCCAAGCGTGCAACTTGTCGGCGGTAAACCTGTACATATCCCACTGCAATCACCTGATTTCTCAGTAGACTGGAACCAAGTCAAAGATGCCATTAACGCCAAAACACGCTTGGTGATTGTAAACACTCCACATAATCCCTCTGGAAAGATCTGGTCACGTACAGACTGGCAGCAACTCATTCAGTTAATACAAGATAAAAATATTATTGTTGTTTCAGATGAGGTCTATGAACATCTGATCTACGATGAGGAAAAACACATATCGGCACTAAGCTTCCCGGAACTCAGAGATAGAAGTTATGTGATTGGTTCTTTTGGGAAAACTTTTCATGTTACAGGCTGGAAAACAGGTTATTGTGTTGCCCCTGCACAACTGATGAAACTATTTAGACAGATTTACCAGTTTGCCAATTTCTGTGGTGTTACCCCTGTCCAAATAGCCCTGGCAAACTACATGCAGCAACATCCAGAACACATTACAGATTTAAGCCAGTTCTATCAAAATAAACGGGATCTGTTTTTAAATGGCTTAACTGATTCCCGCTTCTCATTTACGCCATCTAAAGGAACTTTTTTTCAAAATCTGGATTATAGCCAGATCAAGCCAGAACTTAATGATGTAGAAATGTGTAAGTACCTTGCAGAACAACATAAAATCGTTGCGATTCCTATTTCAGCATTTTATAAACAACCTCCAGAAAAACAGCGTCTGGTGCGTTTTTGCTTTGCGAAAAAAGAAACCACACTGATTCAGGCGTGCGAGATTTTAAGGCAATGCTGATCTACATGATTCATCCATAAATCTATGCCGAAGTTACCGAAAAGTCGAAGTATTTTTATCATCTTCTATGCTATTGTGAATATCTTAAATAACACTTTCCAGGCTTACATTAAAATAATATGACATCTCGGCAACAACTCCTCCATCAACCGCACTTCTGGAAAACTTTTCTAATTTTTCTTTTGCCGTTGATTGCCACGAATATTTTGCAAAACCTTTCAGGAACCATTAATACAGTATTCGTTGGGCAAATGATGGGAGTTGATGCCATTGCAGCAATTTCTGTATTTTTTCCTATCATGTTTTTTTTATTAGCCTTCATCATTGGCTTATCTTCAGGAGCGACCGTACTCGTCGGACAAGCCTGGGGGGCTAAAAATATTGAAAAAGTCCGCAGTGTTGTTGGTTCAACCTTATTTTTAACTCTGATAGGCGGATGTATTATCGCCCTGATGGGCGTGATATTTTCCAGAGATCTTTTACTGCTTTTAGGTATAGATCCCAAAGTGATGCACCTATCATTGCCCTATGTGCGATGGATGCTGGCTGGAAGTCCACTGCTGTTTGTCTATATCATTTACACCTCCATTTTACGTGGCGTCGGTGACAGTGTGACACCACTTATTGCCTTGGGAATGACCAGTATTATTGGCGTTATTATCACGCCTGTGTTGATCGGTGGATACTTCGGTTTTCCTAAACTGGGCATCATCGCACCTGCTATCGCAACAATCGTGGGTTATACTGCTGTTCTCATTTTTTTATACGTTTTCTTAAACAAACGAAATCATCCCTTAAAGCCTGATCGTCATTTGCTTAGCCATATTCGACATGACTCGGCATTAACTAAAATTATTCTACGTCTCAGCATTCCTACAGCCATCCAGATGGTTACGACCTCTATCGCTGGACTGGTGATCATTGGCTTGGTCAATCAATATGGCGCACATGCCACTGCTGCTTATGGTGCTGTCAATCAGGTACTCAATTACATTCAGTTTCCTGCCTTATCTATTGCTATTGCAGCCTCAATATTTGCAGCCCAAGCCATTGGTGCAGGAAAATCAGAACTGCTTTCTAAAGTGACAAAAACCGCTTTAGGTATGAATATTATTATTACAGGGATTCTGATCAGTCTAGGTTATTTATTTTCCAAGTATTTAATGGCGCTGTTTATTACCGATGCAGATGTCATGGTACTCGGACAACAGTTATTATTTATCGTACTCTGGTCAATCTTGTTTTTTGGTGCAAGTGCCATTTTTGCCTCGATCATGCGGGCAAGCGGGACAGTAAATGTTCCAATGATGATTAATATCGGTTCAATTCTGTTGATTGAAATTCCTGCTGCATATTGTTTCAGCAAGATCTGGGGGTTACAAGGTATCTGGTATGGTTATGCACTTGCATTTTTCTCATTGTGTATTTTACAGGGATTATATTTCCAGTTCATATGGAAAAAGAAAAAGATCCAGGCATTGATTTAAATTCAAATAAATCAAATACTTCATCTCAATGCAAACACTTAATCCATAATTTTTATATGGATTTAATTTAATCGTATTTCTCAGCCTCTGCATTCCTTGTTATAACCATTGCAAAACAAACAAGTAAGGCAATGATTATGACTAAACGTCAACTTAAACTTGGGGCATTCATTCCAACCACTTCACAGCATGTTGCAGGATGGAGACATCCAGAGTCTCGTCCTCAGGATCATCTCAATATCGATTATGCAATCGAACTGGTCAAAACAGCAGAACGTGGGCTATTTGATGCTTACTTTCTAGCGGATAGTCTTTCTTCTAATTGGGTAAATTGGGGACAAAATACATCAAAAGCTCAAAAAGCATCAGGTCTTACAGACAAATCTGTATGCTTTGAGCCTGTCACACTATTTTCTGCACTTTCCGTAGTCACTAAAAATATCGGTTTTATCGCAACAGCATCAACAACATACGAAGATCCATATTTACTTGCACGCAAGTTTGCGTCTTTAGACCATATTAGTAAAGGACGTGCGGGGTGGAATGTCGTTACAACTTCTGCAGCAGATACTGCACGCAATTTTAATGTTGAAAAACATCCTGATGCAAAAACACGTTATGAACGTGCAGGTGAGTTTATTGAGGTCACCAAAAAGCTCTGGGATTCATGGGAAGATGATGCCTTCAAATACGATAAGATATCGGGACAATTTTTTGATGCTGAAAAAATACACGAGCCACTTCATCATGGAAAATATTTTCATATACAAGGCGCCCTAAATGTTTCTCGCCCACCACAGGGCTATCCTGTTATTGTGCAAGCAGGACAATCTGAAGATGGCAGAGAACTTGCAGCCCAATATGCTGAAGTTATTTTTACTGCGCAACAGAGTTTAGAAGATGCCCAGTCTTTCTATCGTGACCTTAAAACCCGATTAAAAAAATATGGTCGACATACCGACGATCTTAAAATCATGCCTGGTGTTTCAGTATTTGTGGCAAAAACGGAACAAGAAGCCAAAGAGAAATACCAACTCTTAAATGACCTAATCCACCCTGAAGTTGGCTTGAGTTTACTGACTGGTTTGTCAGGTGGAATTAATTTATCCCAGTATGATCTAGATGCAGCATTTCCTAAGCTCAAAGATACTGAAATAAACTTTTCCAGTCGCCAGCAAATGATGATTGAAATCGCACATAAACATCAGTTTACGATCCGTCAGCTCTACGAATATATTGCTTGTGCACGCGGTCACTGGACATTAATCGGTACACCTGAACAAGTTGTCGATCAACTGCAACTATGGTTTGAAAATGAAGCTGCTGATGGGTTTAACATCTTACCACCCACCACCCCAGCAGGTTTAAATGACTTTGTCGAATTTATTATACCTGAACTACAACGTCGCGGAATTTTCCGCACTGAATATGAAGGTACTACCCTGCGTGAAAACTTGGGTTTAAAGCGCCCAGAAAACCAATATGTATTGGCTAAACAGGCTATTGCTGCATCCTAATCTCCTTAAAAAAAGACCGCTCAGAATTGAGCGGTCTTTTTTATATCTATATCTTATCTAGTTTTTTGGTTCCAGACGCTTGCTTAACCTGGTCGCAAAAGCCACGACTCTTTGATAGCCCGTTGGTAAAACACGTTGCATGATGTCAATTGTTTTTGCATCGTTACCGATCAATAAACGACGCTTGTTTTTCAATACCGCATCTAAAATTTCCTGAGATGCTTCCACAGCAGGTTTGCGTAAAAGCTTATTAAATGCTCTAGCTGATTTATCCGGATTCATTCCCAGAGAACGTAAACTATCATTCATACGTGCGTTATTGGCAATGTTGGTACGAATCCCGCCTGGATGTACACAAAGTGCACTCACACCACTATTTTCCAGATCAAGTTCCTGACGCAGTGACTCAGTAAAACCACGTACAGCAAATTTGGTTGCATTATAAGCCGATTGTGTCGGTTGAGCAGTTAACCCAAACAGACTGGAAATATTGATGATATGCCCATCACCAGTTTTCTTTATGTACGGTAAAAACTCTTTTGTTCCATACACTACGCCCCAGAAGTTAATTCCAACAATCCATTCTAACTCTTCGTACGTTTCACCCTCTACTGTGGCACCCAGCGCAACACCAGCGTTGTTAAAAATCATATTTACAGAACCATGATTTTGAACAGTTTCCTCTGCCCAGACTTTCATCTCGTCACGGTTAGCAACATTGACTTTTTTAGACGTCACCCGAACATTATAAGGCTTGACCAATTCAACAGTTTCAGCCAAACCTTTTTCGTTTACATCACTTAAAGAAAGATGACAACCTTGCTTTGCAAGTAAATAAGCAAGTTGTTGACCCATACCTGAGCCTGCACCAGTAATCGCAGCAACTTTATTTTTAAAATTTTTCATCGTGTTTCCTTGTTTGAATTCTATGCACACATAACCTTGATGTGCAACTCACGAATATCACTATAAATTTGACAATTATTATTGTCAATATAACAAAAAGATGTTTTATTATCCTAAAGGGTCAACCCATATCATTACGTTTCAGGAGATGTATAGATTTATGCGTTTGAATATATTGAGAGATCGAATAAGATACTGACCATTGAAATAAACTTAAAATTTTTGATGTATATTGATGATGACACCTGAATCTGCGGAAAAAGCTGAAAAAGCCAAAAAAAGTAATAAAGAACGTCAGTTCAAAGGTATGTCCTTAACTGAGAGAAAGGAGCTTCGTCGAGAAAAACTGATTGAGGCAGGTATAGAGGCATATGGAACGCACGGTTTTTTTTCAGTCACAGTCAAAGATATCTGTAATGAAGCCAAACTGACTGAACGATATTTTTATGAATCTTTTAAAAAGAGTGAAGAACTCTTTCAAACTATCTTTCTACAGCTCATTGAATCCTTACAACAAAATGTAATGCAGGCGGTTATGAAAGCCTCCCCCGATCCCAGGATCATGATTCATGAAGGCTTAACAGCTCTTTTTAGTATGTTACAGAATGATCCGCGTATGGCACGGATTATTTACATTGATGCCATGCTGGTTCAAGAGTTGCATAATCACGCAACTATTCACGAAACTATGGGGCGTTTTGATCGTATGATTCATGCCTTTGTCATGTTAATGTTACCGCATTTAGATCGTACTGAAAAAGAAATATCTTTGGTTGCAACCGGTTTAAATGGTTATGTCACTCAAATTGCCATCCGTTGGGTAACAGGCGGGTTTAAACACTCTATGGATGATATTCTGACCGCTTGTGAAACAGTTTTTTTATCTTTAGTAGAAAATTTTTCAAAAAAAGTCTGATCGTCATGAAATTGTCAAAAAATTCTTTTATGCACAAAAAATATATTCAATATCTTGAATTAACTTAACTTAATATTGATTTTTGAAATATTTACAGAAAATACATGACAAAGAATTGTCACATTTTATTGCAAACATGACCTATATGGGCTTTTTTGCAATGATACTGTCATAATTAGTCTTTGTAATAAGCCTGTCATAAATAAAAAACGGTTCACCGTTCATTACTAGGATATTGCGTTGTGAAAGATGACTATATATTAATCGTCGATGACGAACTTCCAATTCGTGAGATGATCCATACCTCTTTGGATATGGCAGGCTTTCAATGTTTACAAGCCGAAGATGCAAAACAAGCCCATCAAATGATCGTGGATCAGCGTCCGGCGCTTATTCTTTTGGACTGGATGATGCCAGGTGGCGTAAGTGGTGTTGATCTATGTCGCCGCTTAAAACGTGATGAAAATCTTGCAGAAATTCCAGTGATTATGCTCACGGCACGTGGAGAAGAAGATCACAAAGTTCAAGGTCTGGATGCAGGTGCCGATGATTACATGACCAAACCATTCTCTACTCGAGAGTTGGTTTCACGTATCAAGGCCGTTCTACGCCGTGCCAATGCCTTAAGTGGTGAAAAGACCATTGATGCAAATGGATTGGTACTTGATCCAGTTAGCCAGCGTGTTAGCTTTGGTCAAAGCATATTAGACATGGGACCAACTGAATATCGTTTACTTGCATTCTTCATGACTCACCCTGAGCGTGCTTATACGCGTGCCCAACTCTTGGATCAGGTTTGGGGGGGAAATGTTTATATTGAAGATAGAACGATCGATGTTCATATTCGCCGTTTACGAAAAGTTTTGGAACCATATGGTGCAGATCGTTATGTGCAAACCGTTCGTGGTACTGGCTACCGCTTTTCTACACGTGCAGATGTCGCTTTAGGTTAACTTTTACTCAGGTAAACAATATTTTATGTACGAACCCTACCCTGTCCCTGATCTGGCACGTGAACATAAGAAATTTCGTTACAGCAGTTTGTGGACATTTGCTAAACAAGATTTACGCCTCTTGGCATTTCTATTAGTCATTGGTGGATTTATCGGTTTGGGGATTGGGTATTTCTGGGGATGTATTTTACTTGCAGTTGCTACTTTCTTTGCCTTACAGTTGAGATCACTGTATCTCGTCAATGACTGGATTTCAAATCGCCCTTATGATGCCCCACCAAATCTTGACGGTATCTGGGGAGCTCTGCTTTTCAATGTTTACCGTGCCCAACGTCAGGAACGAATCGTACAGGCCGAAATGGTAGGTTTAATTGATCGTGCCCAATCATCTCTCGTGGCTTTGGCTGAAGCAGTAGTATTGACAGATGAGTTACATCAGATCGAATGGTGGAATCCTGCTGCTGAAAAACTTTTAGGTATTCAGCCTCTTGATCGTGGGCGTAATATTTTAACCATTATCCGGCAACCCAGTTTTATTGAGTATTTTAATAATATCGATAAATCGCCAGATGGAATTAAAATTAAATCCTCGATTTATGAAGAACATTATGTACAAATCAAACTGACCCGATTTGGTAGTGAAAGTCGCTTATTGGTCGCTTATGATGTGACTCGCATGCATAACCTGGAACAGATGCGTAAGGATTTTGTAGACAACATTTCACATGAACTACGCACACCTCTTACTGTCTTGAGCGGTTATATTGAAACATTCACTGATCAGGAAGATCTTAATCCAAGGTGGAAGCGTGCTTTTGATCAAATGCAAGCACAAACCAAACGCATGAATGCCTTGGTTAATGATTTATTACTTCTATCCCGTTTGGAAAATAATAAACAGATTGCCAAAAATCAGATCATTGAAATGCCTAGTCTGATGAACCAGTTATTTGATGATGCTCAAGCCTATAACGTGGACTATGGGCATACCCTCAATCTGGATATTGATAGCCATTGTGATCTCATCGGATCAGATATGGAGCTTGCAAGTGCATTTAGTAACCTGATAACCAATGCTATCAAATATACCCCTAAAGGTGGCACGATCACCATAGGCTGGCATGATGATGGTGAACATGGTTATTTTACCGTCCAAGACACAGGCATAGGCATAGACCCTAAGCACTTACCACGCTTAACTGAACGTTTTTATCGGGTTGACAGTGCCCGTAGCCGCCAAACGGGAGGAACTGGTTTAGGGCTTGCTATCGTAAAACATGTATTGATGCAACATGGAGCATATCTGGAAGTCGAATCTAAAGAAGGTGAAGGTTCAATCTTTAAAGCAGTCTTCCCTAAAAATCGCTTATATTTTGTTTAATATATATTAAACAAGCAAATAAAGTATAAGGTGCTATTTTAAAATAGCACCTTATATAAAAT
>NZ_OOGT01000044.1 GCF_900323515.1 Acinetobacter stercoris
AGTTTAAATAATGGCATTTATATTGCTATAGACATCGATATTTTTAAAGGATGTCATGATGAATATTGCAACAACTACACCATTAGCAACACTTTGGTATACGCGCTGCCCTGTTCCAACTGGATTAGGTATCGCTGTTCAAAAAGGTTGGCTTCAGGAAAAATTTAGCGAATATAATATCGAAACCAAATCAATCCGCGAATCCAACTCTAAAGATATCCGTAATTCACACTTCAATCACACGCTACCAAACTCTGTACGGCATGGTGGCAGCATTCCAGCCATTTGGGCATATTCTTCAGGGCAAAAAACCAGAGTTATCGGACTCTCTTGGGCCGATGAAATTCAATTATTACTTACTCGTTATGATAGTGGAATTCAAACTGTAGCCGATCTGAAAGGTAAACGTTTTGGTATACCGAACAATCAGGATTCAATCATAGATTTTTCACGCGCACAGGCAATTCGAGGACTAGAAAACGCACTGAAAACAGTCGATTTAAGTGTAGATGTTGTAGAGCTGGTTGACTGTATTCGTACTGATATTTTAAAAGCCCAACAGTCACAAACAGAACAGCGAGATAGCAGTTTCTTTGGTGACGCAAATAAGTTAAATGCCAGTGCAGAAATTGTAGCATTGCTCAAAGGTGATGTAGATGCAATCTTTTTAAAAGGAGCACATGCAGCACAAGTCGCACATGATTTTGCTTTACATACCGTCATTGACATCGGTTCACACCCTGACCCGATTCTCCGGTCAAATAACGGAACTCCACGTACCTTGACTGTGGATGAAGATTTTCTGCTCAATCACCCAGAACAAGTACAATCGATCGTAGATTCGGTATTGAAAGCAGAACAATGGGCACATGAAAATGCCAGTGAAACGTATCGTTATTTAGCCAAGGAATGTAACAGTAGTGAACACTGGGTACACGTTGCCTATGGTGAAAAAGCCCATTTGAAACTCAATACCAACTTTGACCAGAATTCTGTTTTGGCTTTACAGGACTTTAGTGATTTTCTATATCGCTGGAAATTTATTCCAAAACAAATCGATGTCCAAGCATGGCTCGCTGAACATATTGAAATCTAAGTTATTATAAAGATTTGATATAAACTGGGCGATCACATCATTGATCACCCAGTTTGTATATTGAACAACAAAAAATAATAAGTTCTGTTCAATTACTAATTATTGTTGAACTGCAATAAAAAAGGCTGCATAGCAACCTCTTTTATCCGAAAACCCAGTGACTCAACTACTTTGAAGTACTGAACTATTCTGAACTTGCTTTTTAATTAATTCAGTATTGTATTCACCTGGCGGTACATCATTTAGATAATAATTTCCAATGTGATATAAGCGCCAGCGAATTGGGTCATGTGTAGTATGTGTTCTCGCATTACGCCAAAAACGATCCAGGTTCCACTTCGATAAAGTGGAACTTGCTCCCAATAATCCAAAAATTTCACTCGAAATTTTAAGTGAAGCATAGTCTGACTGACTACGTGTTGCCGCAACCGATAAAATTAACTCGGTTTGCAATGCCTCATCTTCTACATTTGTAAAATGCTCTTCAAAAATAGCCGCTGAACGTTCTAATAGAGCTTCTGATGAACGAACCAGTACAGCAAACTCCCCCACCTGTTTAATGACATGCTGTTCATAAACAGCTTTTTCAACACCACTTTCTACCCATGGTCTGGCATGATGTTGTAAATAATGCACTGCATTTTCTAGCGCACCTTTGGCAATACCGGTATCCATTGCAGCATGTAAAATTTGTGGCCAAGTTAAGCCTGTTCTGATCGGCGGAACCAGTCCCCGTTTAACAATATATTTTTCATCAACGATGACATTATGAAAATTGACAGTCCCGCTTACACTATTGTTTTGACCTATCGCTTCCCAATCATCAACCAGCTCCAGCCCTTCACTGTCACGATGCAGCAGAATATTTACCGTACCATCGTCACTCCCTGCAAACAGAGAAATCCACTCTGCCAAAAATGAGCCTGTAGAATAGAACTTACTACCGTTAAGTACATATTCACCCTGCTGATTTTTTTCTATTCGGGTTTTATGATCCAATTTGTTCTTTCCACCGACTTCTGCCAGTGCATTGCCTAAACGCTTGCCATTTAAAATGTCTTGAACAACCTGATCGCGAACCTCATCAGGAAAGCCAACCAGCAAACTACGTAACATCGTAAAATGGATTTGTAAAAGTTGCCCAACACCTGCATCGGCAGAAGAAATAATTTTAACGACATTAACAATCGTTAAAACACCGGCTCCTAAACCACCAAACTGTTTAGGGACACTAATCGCAGTCAATCCAGCCTCTGAAATTAGACGTGCCTGTTCATAAGGTACAGAACTGTTATAACTTGGATTTTCTGCATATTGCCTGAGTTGTTCTGCGACTTCTTCGGCAACCTGTATTGCCTCTTGTTCAGACAAAATATGCCGTACATGATTCAAGGTCAAAAAGTTATTTATATTGACATCATTCATTTGAAAACTCCGTAGGATCATTAAATTATTTTTAATTCAATTCGTATTGATTTTCTGCACGGAATAAACTTGGTGCATGTGCTAATAATTTTTGGGTATATCGATGTTTTGCATGACTCAAAACCTGATCTGTATCGCCATATTCAACAATATGACCATTTTTTAAGACAGCAACTCGATCTGCTATGGCTCGTACCACCCCCAGATTGTGGGTAACAAATAATAAAGTTAGCCCTTGCTTTTGCAGTTGTTGCAACAGTTTTAAAATAGAAGCCTGTACCGAGACATCCAAGGCAGAAGTGATCTCATCACAGATCAGTATTTCTGGCTGGCAAAGTAAAGCTCTCGCGATCGCCACCCTCTGCCGTTCACCTCCAGAGAGATCACGTGGATATAAATCTTGTACATGTGCAGGTAAAGAGACTTGCTTCAAAACAGCCAATATCTGCTGATGAGCCTGTGCTTTTGATGATGAAAAAAAATGTTGTGCAACTTTGCCCAATGTCTGACCAATAGTATGTGCAGGGTTTAACGCTTTATAAGGATTTTGAAAAATATATTGAATCTGATGGCGTTGTTTTAGACTTCGTTTACCAGACTGGAAAGGTAAAATCTGATCTTCCCAATAGAGTTGACCATCAACTTGTTGATTTAGCCCCACAAGGCTACGTGAAAGTGTGGTTTTACCTGAACCAGACTCTCCAACCAGAGCCAGACATTCACCTTTTTGTAAACTCAAAGACACATCAAACAAGATTTGCTGATGCCCGTACCAGGCATTCAGGTGTTCAACTTTTAATAAATGATGATCCTGTTTTTCATCAAATAATTGGATGTCATTTACGTAGTGCTCTGGTTTTATAAAAGTCGCCTGTTCTGAATGATGGCATGCCACATAATGCGCTTGTAAATCCTCAGAACTTTGTATTAATGGTGGCGTTTGTTGTTGACAAATCTCACTGGAAAATGCACAACGTTCTGCAAAGGCACAACCCTGTGGCCGATTAGCTGGGGCTGGGGCATGTCCTTCTATAGGCAATAATTCACGTCGAATTGCAATATCAGGAATTGCATTTAACAGTCCCTGCGTATAAGGATGTCTGGGTGCTTTAAACAAATTTTCTAAATCAGCATCTTCAGCAATTCGTCCTGCATACAATACGATTACCCGATCTGCGATTTCCTTAACAACGGTCAAATCATGTGAAACATAAATTGCCGCAACTCGGTATTCTCGACATAAACGTCGGATAATATTTAACACCAGGGTTTGAGTCGTAACATCTAGAGCTGTAGTTGGTTCATCCAAGATAATTAATCTTGGTTCAAGCAAAAAAGCCAATGCCAGTAAAATCCGCTGTTGCTGCCCACCTGAAAGCTGGTGCGGATAACGCTTTAAAAAATCTTTGCCATTTTCCAAACCTACTTCAGACAGGATTTTGCCGATTTTCTGCTTTCGTTCAGTGCTCGTTAAAGCAGGTTGATGTATTTCTAAAAGCTCTTCGAGTTGACGACCAATTCTTAATGCAGGATTTAACGCTGTCCCTGGATCTTGGGCGACATGACTCATTTTCGCACCACGAATTTTACGTAACGCCTGATCACCCAGTTTCAGAATATCCTGTTCATCCAGATATACACTTCCATCAGTAATTTGAGCACCGTGACGGGTATAACCAAGCAATGCACTGGATAAGGTTGTTTTACCTGAACCACTCTCACCGACTAAACCTAAAACCTCACCTTCTCTTAACTGAAATGAAATATCAGAAATAATGTCCTGTCCGGTACTCACTAATGCAACCGTGAGTTTTTGTACAGCTAACACAACAGGTTTATAGGCCTTTGTCATTTATCTCTCCTCAACCCTTGCCGCAGCCCGCCCTACACCTTCAGCCAAGACATTAGTACCTAGAGCAAAGAGCGCAATTAAAATGACAGGAGCAAACACAGCCCATGGTTGAATCAATAACCCTGCACGATTTTCATTAATCATTAATCCCCAATCAGCAGTCGGTGGGGCTACGCCATATCCTAAAAAAGCCAATCCAGATAACATCGCGACTGCCCATGTCAGCATAACGCCAAGATGAATGAGCAAAGGAGTCAGCATATTCGGTAAAATTTCACGAAACAGGATATATACTTTTGAATAACCTAGTATTTTTGCAGATTCAACATATTCTTGTTCAACGATGTTCAACGCCACACTACGCGACAGACGTATCACTCCCGGAATAAAGGCAATCGATACAGTACATACGATTAACCAAGGTTCCCGACCCAGCATAGACACGATCAACAACACCAGGATCAGGTCTGGAAATGCCATAAAAACATCACTCAACCACGTAATAAACTGGTCAAGCTTCTTTCTGGAAAATGCCGCTAAAATGCCTAAAGTAGTACCAATGAACAAAGCGATTACACTTGCAGAAATGGTCATCCAAATCACTGAAACGCCGCCATTGAGCACTCTTGACCACACATCATGTCCAAGATAATCAAAACCTAAAAATGATTTCCCCTCAGACAGACCGTATGTCGTCCCGACTAAAGCTGTCGATTCATAAGGTGCTACGACCGGGCCAATCAATGCAAATAACAATATAAATAGCGTAACAACCACACCAAAACGCACTTGACGCTCTTTCGTTAGCGCTCTTATAAATTTGTTTTCGTGCCAATGTAAAATACTCATTGCTGCTCCCCTTGTTTGATATGCTTCAAAGCATTACGTCGATCAACAGGTTTGACCGTAATGGGACGACCAGATTTCCATAAACGTATAGCTTGACGTAAACCAGGTGAGCGGGCTTTATGTTGTCTTGCTGTTCTGATTTTAGGTGTCAACAGTGTTGTCAACAAATCGGCTATCAGATTCACCATGACAACACAAATCGTAAGCAGTAGAACAATCGCTTGGATCGTCGGAATATCACGCATTTCAATCGCGGCATTTAAAGCATTACCAATACCTGGATAACTAAAAATCACTTCGATAATAATTGCACCACTGAGTAAAACCCGAATACTCAATGCAGTTCCTTGCACGACAGGAACCAGAGCATTTGGCAAAACATGCTTCCAGATAATCCTACGCTCAGGTATCCCTCTCAAACGTGCAGCATTTACATAATCAGACTCCAATGCATCAATCATCGAGCCTCGAACTAAACGCATGAGATAAGGAACCAAAGAAAGTGTTAGCGCTAAAATCGGTAAAATCAGAAACTGTAATTGGGTAAATGGTGACTGCCCTGGAATCAATAATGAAGCAGCAGGCAAGATATGAAATACTGAGGTTGAAAAAAACATCATCAACCAGATTGCCAACACAAAACTTGGCACTGCTTTAAACAGTATGGAAATCGAAACGATTACACGATCTGCAATACTATCGCGGCGTAATGCCAGCCAGACACCTAAAACAATAGAAATGGGGACACTGAATAAAATGACTAAGGAACTCAGCGCCAAGGTATTGGCAAAAAAATTCTTTAAAATATCAATAACCAATACATGCGAATCTATAGACCGACCAAAATCCCCTTGAATAATCTGTGTTAACCAGTGCCAGTATTGAATCAGGATAGGCTGAGTTAATCCCAGTTGTTCACGTAGCACCTGTACTGTTGCTTCGGGAGCTTCAGGTCCTAAAATAACTCTCGCTGGATCTGATGGTAATGCCTGTGTAGCAATAAATACGATCAGGCTAATCACAAACACCACAAAAACGCCCGAGACAATCCTCATCAAAAACCAGGGTAACCATGCTGGTAATCGTATCCCCTGATTGACAACATTCTGAGCGATTGCTTTGTCCATTTTGGAGGCTTGGATGGTCATAATATTTATCCTCGTCTCCAGAACTCATCAGTACGCCATGCAGCAAAACCAGTGTGGTCTGGAGTTACACCACCGATCTGGCTTGAATGTGCATCAAGAACATTATTAAATCCCCAGATCAATAAGCCACCTTGCTCATGCTGTATTTTTTGAGCTTCGTGAATTAAAGGCTTTTGTTTTTCCAGATCTGCCTGTTGCAATGCAGCATGTACCAGATGGCTAAATCGTTCATTTTTAAATCGGGTTTTATTATTCGCAGCTTCTGGGCCATCAATTTGTAAAACGGTCAGAAGATAAGGACGTGAGACATTAAACCCTGTACTAAATGCCCAGTCTTGTTTGAGTGCGTCAGCAAAAGTGGCTGGTTCTACCTGCTTAACATTTATGGTTACACCTGCTTGTGCGGCATGTTGTGCGAAAACCAAGGCGGCATGACTATCACCGCTGGTATAAAGCTCGACCTTTAAATTATTGTTATAACCTGCGTCTTTGAGTAAAGCTTTTGCCTTATTCAAGTCTTGCTGACGCTGTGGAATACTACGGTCATAGACAGGATCGCTCCATGAATATAAATCGTTCGCAATTCGACCATGACCTGCCAATGCCCGTTTAACCAAATCCTCTCGATTTGCAATCAGGCGAAATGCCTGACGAACCCGTTGATCATTAAAAGGGGCTCTGGAAGTGTTCATATCAAAGGACTGCCATGCATCTGTTTCAGATGACACTACTTTTAATTTCGGATTGGCTTGAATCAAGGCTGCATGTTCTGCACTAATCCCTGTTGCAATATCAATTTGACCAGATTGCAAAGCAGCAAGCCGCCCCGTCTGGTCTTTAAAATCAATTACCTCAATTGCATCAGCATAAGGTTGATCAGCTTTCCAGTAATTTTCAAAACGCACAAAACGAGAACGTTGCCCAGGTGTAAAACTTTCCAGCTTAAATGGACCTGCTCCAACAATATTATGTACAGGGTCATAGTCAGTAGGAACAATTCCCCCCCAACTCATCCATGCTTCTGGCAATATCACCAGACCTTTACCTGATGCGAATGGAATTTCAACGGTATAATCATCCCGTTTTTTTATCGCATCCCGTTGTAAAGAATAAAGATATGCAGCAAATGGTGACGCCAACTTCGGATCTGTTAATCGCTTGAGTGAAAAAATGACATCTTCAGCACGGATAGTTTTGCCATGATGAAACTCCAGACCTTTTTTTAAACGGATAGTCCACTTTGTTCCATCCGCATTTGGTTCTGCAAATTCTGCTAAAGCCAAAGTCGGTCGAATATCACGTCCCCACTCCCATAACTTTGCATATAGTGGCCAGCCCCTAAAAGCGCTAGATGCACCAATAGGTTTGTGGGCATCCAGATTCCCCGCCTGATTGCCGTTAATCACTCCGATTTTAATAACACCGCCTTTTTGCGGCTGAACATTTTCATCAGAAGCAGCTTTTTCTGTTGTGTTTGCAGATTCAGGATTTGAACAACCTATAGTGCTTGCGGCTGCCAACATCCCAAATCCTAAACCAGTTTGTTTAATCAATTCCCTGCGTGTTAATTTATTCATCAGCTCACTCCCTTTCTCAATCGAGGAATAAAGCGTTCTGAAAAGACTTTTTCAGTAAAAATAAAACGATGCAAATATCTCCCCAATCGTATTATGACAAGGTTTGGGAAATACCCTACACGAGCCATGGCACATTTATTCCTTAAAAATTGACTACACACCTGTGTAAACAAAACTTTAGAAATGAAAAATGATGAACAGAAATAATTCGCATCATTCTTTTTAGTGACCAATCTCTTTATGTGTTTGAAACTCATCACATGTAGTTCACGACTTTTTAATCGTTCATAGCTATTTAGTAGAATCCGATCATTGAATATTTTTACTGTCATTTTTTTCTCAGCAAGTTTGATTTTATTGTTATGGCAATAGACCCAATGATTGAGCTTTTTCAGTCAAGCCACTCATTTTCCATTGCTGTTGTAATACCCCTGGACCAAAGTTTCGGCTTCCACCCACCAATTCAGCCAAGAGCTGAATTTGCGCGCCTTCTTCCAAAAGTAAAATAAATTCGGCTGTTTCTTCCAGACCCTGACGTCCCCAAACAGTTGCACCGCCATTGGCTTCCAAAATGGCCCGATATTCCAGATTTACTTGTAACTGTTCCAGAATGAAATCAACTTCTGCCTGACGGCGATCTATATAAATTGGTAGTTCTTGAAATAAATGGAAACGTTGCACTGGCACATAACGGATCGGCAAACTTCTATGTGCCTGTGCCCAAGCCCCGAGATTTGGTGCATGAACATGAGAGACTGTAGTGACATCCGGATGATCACGAAACAACTTATTAAAACGTCCAGCAGCGGCCTGACGTCCCAATAGTGCTTGCCCCTCCAGTGTTTCAACCAAAATTTTGCTTTTTTGTTCTTTCGCCCAAGGTCCTGCATAATTAATGGTAACCAAAACATTATCAACTGGAGCACGCTCAACAAAATTCACCGTACCATTTGCAGTAATCGTATTGGTCTGACGAAAGACCTCAAAAGCAAACTCAGCTTTTTGACGTGTGACTTCGATAAAATCGGTGAGTTCACTCGATAATGGTGTTTGAACAATGGCAGTCATTTTTTTATCCTCAAATATTATTTTGTTTTTGTTGTCTACGCTTTAAAACTTCAGCTAGTGGACGGTGGTCTACCCACGTATCCAGATCAATATCACGCTCTAAAAAGCCATGTAACCATAAGAAATCTTTCTGCTGCCGAAGCAATTGCAAACGCTCTTCACTCAAAGATGGATGCAATGACAGGTGGAAATTATTGCGGTACGCTGTTGCGACACTCTCAGCTTCTGCGATTGTTTCACCTTCCAGGATACTCAATACCTCTTCCAGATGATTTTGTGCCCAGTCCGCCGTATCTAATAATTCTTCCAAGAAATCGACTACAACATCAAAATGATTTTCCAGTAAATCTTCATGGACAGTAATCGGACGTGGTGTGCCATTGTTGACACGTGTACTCAGATCGGGGAACTCATCCAGATTAATCCCGACTTTCAATCCACGTTTTTTTGCTGCCTCAACAGCAGAAGCACCTTTTACATAAACTGCATCTACTTCACCAGTTGTGAGTGCATCTAAACCTGTCCAGAAGACGCTCGGGTCTAAAGCTTTTTCAGAATCACCCCTTTCTTTTACTTCTATAAATTCAACATCCTGAAGTGAAAGACCAGCGATCTGTAAAGTGCCTTTAATCCCATGTAAAGACATCGCCCGAAATATACTGGCAGCCCTTCTATCTGCATAAGCTGGCAAAGCAACTTTGGCACCTTTTAGATGTTCAGGTTTACTAATTTCAGAATCAGGTCGAACGATGATGACTTGCCACTCATCAATCCAAGTCAAACCGATTAGACGACTTGGAGCACCTTCAGATCGGGCAGCCAAGGCAGGAACATTTCCTCCCTCTCTAAAAAGCGCAGGAAGCTGATGGTCGATATGGTGTATAGACAAACCTTGACGTAAGTCCTGTAAAGCAAAAACATCTATTTTTTTTTCTTTAAATTTCTGTGTTAGCGTTCCCCTTTTTAAGGCGATCCCTGTTGCAGTTGGTACTGGACATCGTGTAATCCAGATTTTTGATAGTTTGGGTTGTGATATTTGTTCATATGGACGTTCTATTTCGTCTAGGACATAAGACATATTTATTCCTTGGTTTCAGAATTCATATGTCTTTAGCATCTTCTGTGCCATTATTTTTTTATTATTTTACAATATCTTATATTTTTTAATTTCCATAATAGTGTTTGTATAGCATCACAAATCAGTGGAAATGTTGAAATCTAAACATCTACTGTAATATGTTCTAAAGCTGTGAATACAAAAATTAATGATAATATTATCTTACTGCTGTTTGTCCTTTCTATCCTTTACCCGCTTTTACAAAAAATCAGTCACAGTCAGGTCAATACTATTTTCTGTCTTTTGCCCAGCTATACTTTACAGCAATTGTTATTAAATCTTGAAGATAGTGTATTACCGTCTATTTCTTATTCGTATGAGTGCCGTATTTTCAGAAATACAGCACCCATGATCTTAATATAATTTCTTTTGCGGAGGACCAGAGAAATTCAATGGACCAATCGAGTTCATGTCTAGTTCAATAATCGCAGGCCCCTTAAAATCTATAGCCTCTTTGATGATAACTCCAAATTCTTCTGCACTGCCTACTTTCCAGCTCTTAACGCCCATTGACTCACCAAGAACCTTATAATCCGGTGTATGCAGTTCATTATAATATTGACGACCACCAAAATAGTTATTCTGGATTCCACGCATCACACCATAGCCCCCATCATTCATGATCATGAGTACCATATCGGTGTTTTCTTGCGCCATCGTAGCAATTTCACCAATACCGAGCATCAAACCTCCATCACCAACAATACCAACCACTTTCTTCGTCGGATTAGCTATTGATGTCCCAATCGCATGAGCCAAGCCCAGACCAATTGCGCCCGCAAGAGAATGAATATTTTGTAATGGTTTTTGTACCGGAAATAAACGACTGCCCCACGTGCTGCCTGACATAGTAATATCACGAACAAAAATACCATCTGCTGGCAATGCAGCACGTAAGTAGTCACAAATCAAGGCATATTGATCTACTTGTGTGCGTAATGCTTCTATTGCTGTCTTTTTAGCATGTATAACTGCCTGATCATATTCAGCATCAACCTTCGGGTTATTATTCAATCCTGCAACTACCCGGGTTAAAACATCTTTTGCATCACCACAAATGAAATCCCGAATTTTATAGTTACGTTGCTGGGCAACAGGATTTGCATCGATTTGAATGATATTTTCCGGAAATTCGACTGAATAAGTTTTGGTTTCATTACTACGTAAACGAGAACCAACGACCACCAGTAAGTCTGCGTTTTTCAATAAAGTTTCAACATCAGTAGAATTGTGAAATGCACCTAAGCTGCGCGGATGATCATCTGCCAAAACACCTCGTGCATGCGTGGAAGAAACCACAGGAATACCTAGATCAGCTATTGCCTTAACCTGTTCTACACTTTCTATTGCCCCACCACCAATCCAGAAAATTGGACGTTTGGCTTTTTTTATTTCACTCACAATATGATCAATTTCCGCATCGGAGGCTTGTGGTAGTTGTAGTGCTTTGACTGGAGCCAAATTTAAAGGTAAATCTATTTCAGCTGCTTGTACATCAATCGGTATTTCAACACTGACTGGCCCCATTGGAATTGTAGTCGCAACACGGATCGCTTCCCGAATGACACCAACAGCATTATCTGGACTGGTTATACGAAATGCAGCCTTACTTGATGCTTTTAAAAATGTCAGCTGGTCTTTGGTTTCATGAATAAAACTTGCATCACGATCTAGATACTCTCGTTCAACCTGTCCGGTGAGATGAAGAACCGGACTCGCTGCATTCATCGCTTCAATCAAAGACCCCACTGCATTACCAGCTCCGGCACCTGTACTGGTTAATGCCACACCCAAACCTTTAAAGCGTGCATGAGCATCAGCCATGGTTACACAACCAGCTTCACCACGCGCAGCAACAAATCGAATTTTTTCACGACGGCCTACGGCATCAGCAATAGGTAAGTTATGAATAGAGATCACACCATAAATACTATCAACATTATGTTCTTCTAAAACGCGAGCAATCGCTTCGCCTACATTTACTCGTTCAGTCATAATCATTTGCCTCAAAAAATATATCTTCTATCCATGAATCGTATGTTTTATTGCTTACTCAGCCCAAGCATTAGGTTCTTCGTTCAATCCCATATAAATGCTCTTTTGTTGCATATAAGACAAAATTCCCAAACGACCTTTCTCGCGTCCAATTCCACTCTCTTTAAAACCACCAAATGGTACTGAAATTGAAAATTTTTTATACGTATTTATCCAGACTGTACCAACTTCCAAAGCACGAGAGATTTTCCAGGCACGTCTGAAATTTTCTGTCCAGATACCCGCAGCAAGACCATAACAACTATCATTGGCCTGTTTAAGTAAATCTTCTTCATCCTCAAATTTCATCGCCACTAGCACAGGACCAAAAATTTCTTCTTGACAAGTTTGAGCTGAATTGTTAAGCCCCGTAATAATAGTCGGTAAATAAAAACTGCCTTTAGCATATTCACCGTCAGTTAAAGCTTTACCACCAGTTAATATTTTTCCGCCTTCTTTAAGCGCTAAATTGACATAACGATCAACTGATTCAAGGTGTTTTTGATTGATCAATGATCCCATATGAACACCTGTTTTTTCAGGATGTCCAACACGAAGATTTTGAGTAATCTCATTTAAGCGCTTTAAAAATCTATCGTAAACTTTGTGTTGTATAAACAGACGTGAGCCTGCTATACATGCCTGACCGGCTGAACTAAAAATTCCGTAAGCGACACCTTTAGCAGCCAATTCAATATCTGCATCATCAAATACAATCGTTGGAGATTTTCCACCGAGCTCCAGTGACGTTGTAATGAGTTTTTCAGCTGCAATATGAGCCAAATTTCGACCTGTTGTTGTACCACCTGTAAATGAAATTTTACGTACTAATGGGTGCTTTACGATTGCATCGCCAATGACTGAACCACGCCCAACCAATACGCTCAGTAGCCCTTTTGGTAAGCCTGCTTCTTCAAAAATTTTCGCCAGTTCAAGTGCAATCAGTGAAGTTGCTTCTGCTGGTTTTAACACTACTGCATTACCTGCTGCTAATGCAGGTGCAAGCTTTTGAACTTCACTTGCAATTGGAGAGTTCCAGGGCGTAATCGCTGCAACTACACCGACTGGTTCGTGTACACTCAGCGTCATGAAATCAGATGCACGTTGTGTGGTTAGCTCATCATTAAATGTTTCACATGCAGCAGCAATATAACGTGCAGTTGCTGCTGCGCTCATGACCAATCCACGAGTTTCTGTAAGTGGCTTACCATTGTCACGTGTTTGAAGTCTAGATAATTCATCTACACGTGTTTCAATAATATCTGCAACCTTATATAAAATACGTGCACGTTCATGTGGCAAACGATTACGCCAGGATGGATCACGCCAGGCCTGTTCTGCTTTTTCAATTGCTTCATTCACATCTTCGAGTGAAGCTGTTGAAATTTCTGCATTTACTGAATTGTCTGCCGGGAAATAACTTTTAATAGTACCGCCACGACCTAAACGCCATTCACCTGCAATATAAATTTCTTTAACCATATATTTATCATCCTTATATCTGAATGGCTTCAACACTGTTTCGACATGCCCGGATCACACTCAGTGCAGCTAATGTCGAAGTTTTCGGATTTGAAGCTAAAGGAACACCTGCCATTTCAATTGTCATTTCACCAAAGCGTCCTTGTGCCACTATGCTATGTTTGTTTTTTTTGATGTCAGGATCGACAATCAGTTCGACCATAGTTTTGTCCATGCCAAGACCAGCCAAAGCGATAGTTGCTGCCACATTTGCATTTGCTGGAAATTTAATAGCGGCTTCCCGTGCAGTTCCTTTGAAAAATACAGTTGGTTCTTTAACCGCATCAAGATCAATTAATTGTTCTGCATAGCTACCTTTCCAGCTTTTGGGACTTTTACGACCTTGATACGTCACTTTTTCCAATCCACCTTCTTTAGCGGCCGCAATCCCATCGATTCCAGCAATTGCTCCCGCTAAAAGATGTAAATGTGCACCATTTTTTTCTGCAGTCATTTGCAATTTTTGATAAAACTCACTATCTGCAAGCGTTCCAACGGAAATCAATCCAATCGTCCAGCCTTTTTCCAAAACTTTTAAAGCATGTTCTTTTACAGCGGCTTGACCAGCGACCTCAATCACATAATCAGGAACACCTTGGCATAGATCAATTGAAGAAATTACCTGTATGTCTTGAGCAACCTGAGATTGAACTTTTGCTACACTTTTTTCAGGTACAACAATCCATTTTAATTGGAGATCAGAAGGCATATGACTATAGACTTCTGCTGCCATTGCACCGAAACCAATCATCATGAGCTGTTTCATCAGCTACTCCTTACAGATGTTTGTTAAATCCACCAGAAACATCAATTGTTGATCCAGTGGTATATGATGCTAGTGGAGATGCCAAAAAAACCAAGGCATGAGCAGGTTCTTCTGGTTTTCCTAAACGCTGCATTGGAATACCCCGATTTCTTGCAATGTTTGCCGTCCATTGCTCCCAATTCAATTCTGTATCAGATCGTTGCTCAAAACGGCGTTTCCACTGAGCAGACTCCACCATTCCAAGCAATATTGAATTTACACGGATACCATATTGGACAAACTCATGCGAAAGTGAATGAGTTAAATTAAGCAATGCCGCACGAGCTGCAGATGTCGCGATCATATGTGGCTCAGGCTGTAATGCGAGTAATGAGTTAACATTCGTGATTGATCCACAATCTGATTGTTTAAGTTGTTCTAAAAATGCCTTGACTGGGAAAATTACACTAAAATATTTCAATTCAGTTTCTTTTAACCAGTCTTCATCTTGTGTATTTTCAAAATTTGAAACACGACCTTGTCCTGCATTATTGATTAGCATATCAACATTGCCTAGTTTGCTTTTTACCGCTTCAGCAAAACGTGTAACATCTGATTTATCCAGAACATTACAACTTTGTGTATAAACTTTTGCCTCTGGGTATTTTTGCAAAATATAGTCTTTTGAATGTAATAACCGAGCCTCATCACGACCACACCAAGCAACGCTCGCACCGCCCTTTATTAATAGTTCAACCGCAGCTAAACCAATACCTGAAGAGCCGCCTGTAACAACTGCTGTTTTTCCTTCTACCTGGAAGCTCATATCCTTATCTCACTTGGTTTGATGTATAATTTCTAAAATAATATTATTGAAAACATCAGGTTGATCGAGATAACTTAAATGACCTGCTTGATCAATCTGTTGAAAATTGCATAAATTTAAGTCTTCAGCGAGTTTCTTGATTCCATCTATTGGTGTTATGCCATCTTGTTTTGCTGCAATAACAACCGTTTTTATTTTTAAGTTTTTTAAATAATTTCTAATGTCATCGTAAGCCAACAAATATGATGCATTGGTAAATCCATCAAGAGATATATTTACCATCACATTTTCAATAAGTGACAATGCATTAGAATCCTGTTTATAAACAAGATGCGGACCACGGCTTTTTGCCATACCTTCTGCACCTAGCTCCTGTAACATTTTGGGTCTCTTTTGAAAAACTTGTAATTGAGTTTCAGCATCGCTTTGGCCATATCCTTGTGCAGCATTGGTGATTACCAAAGCCTCCACATATTCAGGATAATCGTGTGCAAATGCACTGGCTTGTAAAGCGCCTAGAGAATGTCCGACAATAATTGCTTTTTTAATATTTAATGCATCAAATAAAGCTTTTAATCGCACTGCATAATCAGTTGCTTTAGGGGTTTTAGTCGCTAAACCATCTGACTGACCATATCCTGGTGCATCCCACGCCAGAATATGAAATTGATGACCTAAATCTTCAAGCTGGTTGATCCAAGAACCTGAACCTGAGCTAATGCCGTGTAACAAAACCAGATGATGATCTCCTTGTCCTGCTTCACGATAAGCCTGTAAAAATCTGTCAAGTTTGACTGTTTTGTTTGGAAATTTTTTTAACTTTTCAACATAGGTCATCAGAGATTCCTCAAAATTAAAAAACTAATTACGTTTAATTTTTGATAATGGATGCTCAGGTGGATAGGTTGGAATCTGAGGTTTTTTTGTACCGATCATGACACACATCAAGGCATCTTCATCACCAGGGTTGTACAAACCTCGATAGACGCCTGGAGGAATTGAAATCAGATCTCGTTCTTTTAGGCGTGTTGAAAACTTTTCACCGTTGTGCTCAACAAATAAATCAATTTCACCACGTAGCATAAAAAATACTTCCTCAACGTCATCATGAACATGCAAAGGACCTTCACAGTGACGTGGTAAGACCATGGTTGAAAAAGTGAAATGTTCCGAAGGAACAGTGTTTCCATCATTTTCGACACCAGTTGCACCTGTTCCCATATAACGCATTTGTGCACGACGATACTTAGGGTCATAATCAGCTTGGAATTTAAGTGCATCAAAATCGTATTTACGAGTTTCAAAACGTGCAATACGGGTAGTTAACCATTCTTCCAGTGAAGCTCCTTCTGGTTGCTTCCAAGTTTCAAATTGTTCTGTAGCCATTGTCTCGCTCCTGATTAATGAATAAGGTTATTGACACATTGATTAATAACGTTTTAATAAAGGAACCAAGAAAAACGACCCCAATACGGCAACTACCGCAAGGAAAGTTATTCCTAGATTAAAACTGTGGGTTTGCATTACGATGTAACCAATTAAAACTGGTGCGATTGCACTGGCAAAATTTGCCAGACCATTGAAAATACCACCTGCTGTCGCACCAACATCTGCAGTTGTCACTTTTGCCAAAAGAGCAAATACTGCAGCAACACCAAAACCCCATGACATCGCACTCAATGACATTGCAGCAATGATCATGTGTGGCTCTGTAAGAACTACCATTGCATACATAAAAATGCCTGCGAAAAGTAACCCTAAAAAAACCTGAATTGAACGGCGTCCCAGTTTGTCCGATAAAAATGCACCTACAATTTCACCTGCAAGCATCGCAATAAATGGAAAGCTTGAATAAGTGCCGAACTCTTTTAAATTAAAGCCCTTATCCTGTATTAAATATGATGGAACCCAGCTATTTAAGCCCCACAAATATGTCATCAAAGCAATATTGAATATGCATACCAGCCAAAATGGGACATTGGTCAAAAGTTTTCTGGAATTTTGAACATGCCCAATGAAATTGGTTCTTTTTGTTCCATGCTCTAAGTCAATCGTTCTTTTAAGACTAAGATTACTTAGACCAAAAATAACCGCCATCAATACAAACATGGTTAAAAAAGCCATGACTAAAAATGTTGCATGCCAGTTAAAATGATCTAAAACATAAGCTGTTATTGGAAAACCCAGGAATGCGCCTAGTGGTGTTCCTAAAAGAAACATCGTTGAGGCTCTCGCCTGTTGTTTTTCAGTATAAGTCTGTTTCACAATGGAATATGCCAATGCAAAAAGAGGTCCTTCAGCAATACCTAGCAGCACCCGAAAAAAGAGCATCGTGCCATAGTGATCGGTGAATCCCATAAATACCATCAATACTCCCCAAGAAAATACACTCCACAGCAGCATTTTCATCGGGTTAAAAATATCTCCCAAAAAACTGAGAAAAACAGATGAGAAACCATAAGCAAGCAGAAAGCTTGTCATTAACCAGCCAAGTTTTGCTTTATCCTCGGCAATTCCCATCGCGTCCTGAAAACCTGGATCGGCAAATAAAACAGCGATACTAATTTTGTCGAAAAAAGCCAGAACCACACAAATCATTAAAACGAATGCAGGTATCCATTGCTTCAATCCACTTTTTTCTTCATTACTCATATTTCATTCCTTCGACTTGGTAATGAGCTCGGATTAACAGTTACGGCTTTAGCTTCATTAAATTAAAATCAGAGTTGGATAACTGATCTGGCTCTAAAACAGTGGCATTTTGCATCCAGCGTTTTGCCAGTTTTATAAGCTTAGAATCATTGATAGCTATGACATTGAGTAATCGTTTGTGTTCATCCAGATATAAAAAGCTTTTTTGTGTTTCTGAACTTTCCCGGATTACCAGTTGTTCATATTTTTCAGGCTGGTATGTTCCTAAAATCTGAATGTTATAGTCATATTGATCAGACCAAAGCCAAGGAATATCCGTATATTCAGTTGCGATACCTAGCATTGATTTTGCAGCTGAAATGGCCTGGTTTTGTGCATTTGCCCATGATTGAATGCTGTAACCTAGTAGTGGATGAATTGCTACATCCCCCGCAGCATAAATGTCTTCATCAGACGTTTGACCATACTGATTAACCACAATGCCATCCCTAACCTCCAAACCTGATTCAGTTCCAAGTTCTTTGGCGATATCAGCGCCTGCACCAACAACTACAGCATCAAAAGCGACAATATCTTTGGCATCATCAACAATAATTTTGTGGTTAACAGACTCATTCAATTCGAGATTTTTAGCCTCTAAATGAATATAAGTCCCTGCTTGTTCATGGATATCTTTTAAAAATCGAGAAACTTCGGGACTAACACTTCTTGAACAAAGGCGATCACCATATTCAAATATATGAACTTCCTTACCTTTCTTTCGAGCAGTTGCGGCGATCTCTAACCCGATCCAGCCACCACCAATAATTGCCAATTTCCCTGACTCTTCCAGGACACCTGATAAACGCTCGCAATCCTGTACATTTCTGAGAGTAAACAGATTGTTCAGGTCATTCCATTTCTGAACAGGAACACGCGCACGACTGCCCGTAGCAATTAACAGTTTGTCGTAAGGCAGTTTTTTACCACTCTCCAGTACGACCAGCTTATTGTCTCGATCAATCTGTGTTGCATGATCTGGCTTATGCCAAGTAATTGATAATTGATCTATTTGATCCCGTTTAAATAAATTAAGACTTTCATAAGTCGCTTCTTTTGAAAGCACTTGCTTTGAGAGTGGTGGGCGCTCGTAAAAAACCTGATCTTCATTGGAAATAACATGTATTTCACCTGGAAAACCTTGTTGTCTTAAGGTATTCACAGCCCAGGCAGATGCCTGACCAGCACCGATGACTACGATTCTATCCATAGAAATTTACCCGATATATCCTGAGATTTATGCTGGTTTAACTTGACGACGAGTTGCATGATCTAGCCCGCCTTCAATAGCCCATTCAGTGAACAATTCCAAGCGATGCTCCTCTTCACGAGGAACCCATTCTTCAGTGAGATAATCATCGTTGGTGTAATACTCAAATGCCCCACCCATGGGTGAATTGACATACCAGAAATAAGCTGACGAAATCGGATGACGACCAGGACCAATAAAAGTCGACCAATGGGCACGATTCATATGCAAACCGCCGCCGATAACTTCATGAATGTCACGAACTACAAATGCCACATGATTTAAACCAGCGGGTTTGTCTGGAAGAGATAAAAGGAATAGATCATGGTGATAACCTTCACTACGGCAACGTAAAAAGGCACCACGGTTGCGGTATGCATCAGACAAATGAAAGCCAAATTTTTCAATATAAAACTGTTGTGTTTTCCGCAAATCCGGGGTGAAAAAAACAACATGACCAATCATGATCGGTTTTGCCTGATCATAAACAGGACTTGCCGCATTTATACGTTGGATGTTCCCATATTGATTAATCCCTTCGGTTTTCATATCAGGTACATCATGAGTAATGCTTTCTTGAAAAATGATGGTTATTCCATTCGGATCAATACATTTCACAATCTTGGCTGTTTGTTCAAAACCATCCACATCAGATATTTTTCTGGAAATATCTATCAAATCTGATGCCTGGCTTACACCCCAAGTTACTTCACGGAGTGTTGAACCAGACTCTATTGCTTTGGGTAATCGCTCATCATCAACATCGAAAAGGTAGATCTTGCTGCCATTTTGAGTTTTATATAAATCAGTATTTGCAATATCAGACTGAATCGCGGTTAAACCAAAATCATTTAAGAATGTGTTAGATGCTTGACGGTCTTCAACGCCAAATTTTAGAACTTCGATCCCTGTAATCATGAGTTTTCCCTTAGTTAAAGACAAAACCACCGTTAACTGGAATATTTTGACCAGTCACGAAGGAGGATAAGTCTGAAAGTAAAAATAACGCTGTTCCATTTAAATCATCAGGGACTTGTTGCCGCTGAATAGCTCTACCATTCACGTAGAGATTGTGACGCTCTTCAGGAACATATTCGGTTGCTTCGACAAGGGTTAGACCTGGAGAAATGGTATTAATGCTAATGTTAAATTCCCCAAGTTCTCTTGCCATTGAGCGGGTCATTGCAATCAATGCACCTTTACTTGCGACATAAGCCATAAGTTTTGGTGCACCCCATAGAGCCGTATCAGAAGCAATATTCACTACTTTGCCTGCCACCGACTTTTTTAAATATGGAACACAGGCTCTTGTCATCAACCAGGTGCCTTTTACATTGACATTCATAACCCGATCCCATAAATCTGGATCGTAGTTCAGCATATCTTTGCCACCAACATTGGTTGCCATTGCTGCACAGTTAACCAGACCATCAAGCTCATCCAATTGAGCAACAGCAAATTCCACAGCCCTTTCGATAGAACTTATATTTGATAAATCAACAACTGTTGCTTCAACCTGTAATCCTTGTGATTTAAGTTTTGAGGCTTCGGATAAAACCAGGTCTTCCAGAATATCCATCATCACAACTTTGGCACCAGCAGATGCAATAGCTTCTGCAAAATCACGCCCCAAGCCACGAGCTGCACCAGTCACAATGACTTTTTTATCTTGCAACAATTGAACTTTAGCCATGTTATGCTTCCTGCATCGCTATACGGTTTTGCTCAGCGTCGTTTAATAAAGTAATTTTTTTTAATTGCTTTTCAGCTTCTTTCTTCATTAAGCGGCGTAAGCGTGATAAACCAACGTCATGCTGATACAGGTTTTCGTATTGACGTGCATTTGGTGCTAAAGTTTCAAGAATGACTCGATCTTGTTCAAGTACATCCCAATGTAATTTTTCTAAATGATTTCGATATAAGAATCTCCATACATGACGTTGCCATCCTTGAACCTTACGACAACGCCAGAAAAATACCCGTGTATTATCTGCATCAATAGGCGTTGCATAACCTACGATCCAGAATTCACCACCAGGTCCAAATTCCTTACGATATGGAATGGAAAGTCTCAACCAACTTGCGCCCGTATTACCGTACTCAACCCAATCAAAATTGACACCAGTTTGACCAACTTTTTCAAAGATAAATCCTGTATCAGTCGTGCGATGGCGCATTTCAGCTGTCTTGTCACCTTCTGCCATTGAATGAGATGTACAGTGCAAATATGAGCCGTGCATAGGATCCATGACATTATCAATCGCATATTGATAATTCACTTTCCAATCTGCCTGGCACAAAAATGAACTCCACTCTTCACTTGCCAATTGTTCAGGAAACTCCAATTGCTTTGGTTTTTCAACAGGATCAATACCAAACCACAGAAAAATAGCACCATGTTTTTCTATGACATGATAGGATTTCACACATTGCGTTCCTTTCATTGGACACTGATCAACTGCCGGTACATCTTCAACAATTCCGTCGCCATTGACTTCTACACCGTGATACCAACATGCCAAACGATCACCAAGATTCCATCCCAGTGATAAACGTGCCCCACGGTGCGGGCAGCGATCTTCAATCGCATGAACTTGCCCCTGCTTATCTCGCCACACTGCAATATTTTCACCCAGACGAGTTATGCCTACAGGACTTGTATTAACTTCCCAACTTGCAAGAACCGGATACCACTGATCACGTAAACCAAGTTCCAAATATGCCTCAACATTCTGGGTATCTTTAAAAATCGCATTCATTTCAATTCATCCCTGTTAATAACCTAGACGTTGTATTTCTTCAATGAAACTTGCTTCAGTCCAGGCAATACCAGCTTCATTGCTAAAACCTTGTTCATTCAAGGCATTAACCAGATCTGTCAATTCACTTTTATCAGATGCAAAAGCAGTTATAAGATTGTCAATAAAATCCTGCTCATATATTGTTGGAGCTTTATATCGGGTCTGCCAGATCAATAATTCAGGGTTTCCAGGAACCTGAATATTGTTAATTCCAGCTTGTCTAGGTGGTTGACTATTTATCCAGCTTTCTAATTTTTCATTAAAATCTTTCATGCCATTCATCCTTTTAATGGTCTAAATATCTATTTGAATATTCTGTCCTTCAACACGAACAGGATAAGTACACAAATTACGGCAACCAGGACCACTTTTCAGTTCGCCAGTTGGAATGTCAAAAATTGCTTCATGCAAAGGACATTCAACAGATTGATCTTCAATAAAACCTTCTGTAAGCAAAGCAAATGCATGCGGACAAACGTTTTCAATTGCGTAGTAATGTTCTTCTACAAAAAAAATACCAATTTTGGTCCCATTTAATTCAAACGCTTTCGGTTCATCTTCAGTGACTTCGCTTTTGTCACAAACTGAGATCCAACTCATATATTGCTCCATAATTTGTTTTATATATAAAACATTATTTAGCTATCTAAACTAAAAAAAGAATACTATTTATC
>NZ_OOGT01000011.1 GCF_900323515.1 Acinetobacter stercoris
GTTTAATTTAATGGATATTCCAAGAATTTTTAATATTGCGGAAAGTAATCATCGTATTCACAACCCTTTTACATCTGAGGATCTGGCTACGCTCGGTGCAGCATTGCACTTGAAAGCAGGAAACCGTGTACTTGATTTAGGGAGTGGTTCGGGGGAACTGCTGTGTACTTGGGCTAAAGACTTTGGAATCATTGGTACTGGTGTTGATATGAGCCAGTTGTTTCATACGCAAGCAAAATTGCGTGCAGAGGAACTGGCTGTTGTTAACCAGGTCGGGTTTATCCATGACGATGCTGCGGGTTATATTGCTACTGAAAAAGTTGATGTAGCAGCCTGCATTGGTGCGACATGGATTGGTGGCGGGGTCGCTGGTACGATTGAACTTCTGGATAAAAGTCTTCTGGCAGGAGGAATTATTCTCATAGGTGAACCATATTGGATACAAAGACCACCAACCGAAGATATTGCCAAAGGTTGTCTTGCGGGGGCGATTTCAGATTATTTGTTGCTTCCTGAGCTGATCAGATCTTTTCATGCTTTGAACTACGATGTCGTGGAAATGGTTCTGGCAGATCAGAAAGGTTGGGATAGGTATATGGCTGCCCAGTGGTTGACTATGCGGAGATGGCTGGAAACAAATCCTGATGATGATTTTGTCGAAAATGTACGGGCACAACTTGATTCAGATCCTGAACGCTATACTCGATATACACGGGAATATATGGGTTGGGGAGTATTTGCCTTGATGAAGCGATGATCTGGGAGGTGGCGTGTCTGTCTTCTGTAGCAATTAGAATGTGGTAATTGTTTAAATATTGAACGTGTAACGTGATAAATCAGTCAAAAAGCTCAACCTTTAGAGGTTGAGCTTTTTGATGTGCAGTAAATTATAAATATTAATTTGTATAAGGCGTATTAGGTTAATTTTAGAAATACTAAATTTTTAAATGCAAAAGAGGATAGGGCTTACCCTGACCATCTAATTCAGATCGTCCTATTACTTTAAATCCTAATTTTTCATAAAATCCAACAGCCTGAAGGTTTTGTTCATTAACATCTACTTTTTCTATTTTTAATTCTGTAACTGCAAAATTAGTTAAAACTCGTCCCATCCCTTTACCCCTAAACTCTGGATCAATAAACAGCATTTCTATGTTGTCACTACTAGTGCCAATAAAACCTACTATTTGTCCATCCTGAACATATTTATGAAGTAATACATGATAAAAATATTCATTAAGAATTAAAGGTTTTAAGTTCTTAATTTCCTCTTCAGGCAAGAAATTATGAGTTGCTTTTACTGATCTTTCCCAAATATTAATAAGAATAGGAAAATCAGTCTCAGAAGCTTTTTGTAGCATGGGATATCCTAAAAAATATTAAAGATATCATTTATCATAAAACAACCTCATTTAACCTAATGGGCGCTTATGTGAAATATTTTTTAGACTTTTAAATTATCCTCCCTTATTTCAAAGGGAGGATGCAGTAAAGCTTATTTTGTTGCTTGCTGTTCAGCCTGAATCGCCGTTAACGCGATGGTAAATACAATATCATCTACCAAAGCACCGCGAGACAAATCATTTACAGGCTTGTTTAAACCTTGCAACATTGGTCCAACACTGACGACATTTGCGGAGCGTTGTACTGCTTTATAGGTGGTATTGCCTGTGTTTAAATCCGGGAATATAAATACATTAGCTTGACCAGCCACTTTTGAGTCAGGCGCTTTTGATTTACCAACACTTTCAACAGATGCAGCATCGTATTGAAGAGGACCATCAATCAGTAAATCAGGACGACGCTCTTTAGCAATACGAGTCGCTTCGGCAACTTTTTCCACATCAGCACCAGCACCAGAAGTACCAGTTGAATAAGAAATCATCGCTATACGAGGGTCAATTCCAAAAGCTTTTGCCGAATCCGCAGACTGGATTGCAATTTCTGCAAGTTGCTGTGCATCTGGATCTGGGTTGATTGCACAGTCACCATATACATAAACTTCATCTGGTAACAGCATAAAGAATATTGATGAAACCAGTGAATACTCTGGTGCAGTCTTGATGAGCTGGAATGCCGGGCGTACTGTATTTGCAGTCGTGTGTACGGCACCAGAAACCAGACCATCTACCTGATCCAGAGCTAACATCATGGTACCTAAAACAACTGTATCCTGAAGTTGTTCTTTTGCCTGAATTTCATCAAGTTTGCCTTTACGAAGCTCAACCATTTTAGCAACGTATTGATCAATGATCAGTTCTCGGTCAATGATTTCCAGATCATGAGGAAGTTCAATTCCACGTGCTTTTGCTACTTCTGCAACAGCTTCGGGTTTTGCCAACAAGATACATTGAGCGATACCACGTGACTGGCAAATTGCTGCAGCTTCAATGGTACGTGGCTCATCTCCTTCAGGAAGTACGATCCGTTTTTTCGCTGCGATTGATTTTTGAACCAGTTCATGACGAAATGCTGATGGTGAAAGGCGTGGTTTGTAGTCGCCATTTAAAATCAGCGTTAACCACTCAGGGTCAATATGACTTGAAACAAAGCGGGTAACTTGATCAGCACGCTCAGTATCATCTACAGGAATTTCATTGCTAAGCGTAGATAAGTTTTGAGCTGTATCAAATGTACTGAGAGGCGTATGTAAAATTGGTAAACCATTTTTAATCGCGATCTGGCAGAAATCCAAAACCAGAGGGTTTGGTGCGTGATGCTCAGTTAATACGAGTCCTGCAAGAGGGATGCCATTACTGGTTGCTAAACTACTCGCAAGTAAAACGTCAATACGATCAGATGCACTGACAATCAATTCGCCTGCTACAAATTTATGAAGTTCATGCTCAATATTTGATGCAATCAAACTGCTATGCAATACACGGCGTTGTTTGGCTTGCCCCTCATTGATCCACGTTGCCTGAATTTGTGTAGCCAGGTCAGAAACACGGGGTACACTTAAGGTATTGCTGAAAGGGACAAGACCGATAATTGGAAATTGGGTTGAACCGATTTGAGAATGGGTCTTATGAATTTCAGCTGTAAAGTTCTCAATCTCATCGACTAAACGTAAACCTGGATCCATTGTTACAGGGATTTGTGCTGAGTCTTCTGATAAACCTTTGGTTCGCATGAATAAAACGCCAATGGTGCGTGTAGAAAAAGCACCACCAAAATGGCGTAATTGTGCTTCAACTTTTTCAGCAGTCTGGCACGGTTTATTAATGTCAGCATTGCTAATAAAAAGTACTTTAGCATCAAGTGCTTGTGCAAGTGAGGCATTTAACTCACTTACGAAAGCATCTCGGGAGTTAGGTACTAAACCTTCAACAATAATAATGTCATGTTTTTTTGCAATTTGACGATGTAAGCTGACTGCTTCTTCAAGCAGTTCATCAGTATCACCATTATTGAGCTGTTTAGTTAAGTTGATGTAAGAAATAGGTTCGACTGTTTCTTGCTGTGAAATGTGGCGGTATAGAGCCGTTGTACGATCTGGTTCCGTTGTATTTTCTTGCGAAAAAGGTTTTAAGAATCCAGCCTTAATTCCTTGACATTCCAAAGCATAAATTAATCCTAGGCATGCGGAAGTTAGACCGACACCTTCCCCGGTAGGTACAAGTAAAATTGTTTTCATAAGCGATTCTTGGTACAAAACTTCATTTAAAATATTTTAGATGCAACTAAGCAATAGATGTGATTACATCCATTGCTCATGGAAACCTTATACTCAATTAGGCAACTGCTGCATCATCTTCAGACTTTTTTATAGCGCCTTCAACCTCGTGTTCAACAACGTGCTCGGTTTCTTTTGCAATACGTCCTTCCTCATCTGTTGGAATTACCCAGATTTGAGGACCGAAGCCTGTATCAACTCGTCCTTCTGTACCACGTTTTAGACCGTCATTTTTCTCTTTACTTAAATTGAAGCCGAAATGTGGTAGATATGTCATGGTTTTTTCACGGATATATGCAGAGTTTTCACCGATTCCGCCTGTAAAAATCAGACCATCAATACTTGGCAAACCACAGCTCAATGCTGCAAGAGATTTTGCAAGACGGTAACAGAACACTTCGATTGCAAGCGTTGCATCATCATTACCTTGTTCTGATGCCTCGATCAAGGTGCGCATATCATTTGACAGGTCGGATAAGCCTAATAAACCACTTTGGCTATTGAGCATTTTATCAATTTTGTAGATATCCCAACCCAGGTTGCTTGCAAGGAAGCTATGGATACTTGGATCCACATCACCACTACGGGTTCCCATAACGACACCTTCTAATGGTGTTAAACCCATAGAAGTATCAACACTTTGCCCATTCCAGATCGCGCAAGTAGAGCTACCGTTACCTAAATGAGCTGTTAACCAGCCACCTTGCTTATAGCTGCCTGCAAGCTCAGAACCACGTTCTGATACGTAGGCATGGCTTGTGCCATGAAAACCATAGCGACGAACATTATGTTCAGTATATAAAAATTTTGGTAATGCATAACGATATGCATGGGCAGGCATGGTTTGGTGGAATGCTGTATCAAACACTGCAACTTGCGGCAGTTCAGGGAACAGACGCATGGTCGCATCAATCCCAACTAAGTGTGCAGGGTTATGTAATGGTGCAAGTGGAGTTGCTTCACGAATACGTTCAACAATTTCAGGTGTTAATAATTCTGCTTTGGTCAATGTCCCACCATGTACAACACGGTGACCAATAGCTTTAGGTTTATATTGGGATAAACGTCCTAAAATTGTTTCCAAAGCTTTTTCATGGTCTGCATGAGGAATAGAAAGCTCAAGTGGTTGACCACCAGCGGTAATACCTTTGATTCGAGCTTCGGCAGACCCCAAGTTTTCTGCCAAGCCAAAAATACGATCTTCTCTATGTTCAGATACAAGTGCATATTTAATTGAAGAAGAACCGCAGTTAATAACCAATACTGAAGTAGACACGTTTTAGATCCCGAATTTTAATTGGAAGTAATTGTCCCTGATCTTTTGCAATCCTGTTTTTGATGCAACCCAGATCTGATGACATAGTTTTACCATGTGTTGTTTTTCTGTCCAAGATAGACTTTAGGTGATTAGACTTAAGCACTATCGCAATCTAATTATCTCATATTTAAACTTAATCAGTTGATTTTTTAATCTATCAACAAAACCTGAATGACTCAAGGATGAGTTATTTATACTTGTCGCGAAATGTAAAAAAGCTCAGCGTCTGTTAGAGCTGAGCTTTTTTATGTTTTCATCTAATTTATTGATTATTGACGAATTTGTCCATCACCTAAAACGACCCACTTTTGTGAAGTCAAACCTTCAAGTCCAACTGGTCCACGAGCATGAATCTTGTCGGTAGAAATACCAATCTCGGCACCTAGACCATATTCAAAACCATCGGCAAATCGTGTAGATGCATTGACTACGACCGAGCTTGAGTCAACTTGCGTTAAAAATTTTCGGGCAAGAGTATAATTTTCAGTGATAATCGCATCTGTATGGTGTGAGCCATATTTGTTGATGTGATCAATAGCTTCATCAATGCCAGAAACGACTTTGATCGCTAGAATTGGACCAAGGTATTCAGTGTACCAGTCATCTTCAGTTGCATCCTTGATGCCAGAACCAAGGATATGTTTTGTGGCAGCATCACCACGAAGCTCAACCTGTTTTTCAGCATATAACTCTGCAATGCGTGGTAAAAACTCTTTTGCCACTTTTTCATCAACCAGCAACGTTTCCATCGCGTTACACACGCCATAACGATGTGTTTTCGCATTTAAGGCAATAGGAAGGGCTTTGTGCAAATCGGCCTGCGCTTCAACATAAACATGACAATTGCCATCCAGATGTTTAATGACAGGGATTTTTGCCTCGTTACTGATGCGTTCAATCAAGCTTTTCCCACCGCGAGGTACAATAACATCCACGTATTCGGTCATGGTGATGAGTTGTCCAACTGCTGCCCGGTCAGTGGTATTGATGACTTGAACACAGGTATCGGGTAATCCTGCTGCTTTTAAGCCATGTTGAATAGCCTCAGCAATCGCCTGATTAGAATGAATAGCTTCAGAGCCACCACGTAAAATGATCGCATTTCCTGATTTTAGTGCCAGTGAGGCAGCTTCCAGGGTAACGTTAGGACGAGATTCATAAATCATACCGACAACACCCAAAGGAACACGCATTTTTCCGATTTGAATGCCTGTCGGGCGATATGCCAGATCCGTAATTTCACCAATAGGGTCGGTTAAGCCAATGACATCTTTTAAACCATGAAGCATGGCTTTAATGCGTGTGGGGTTAAGTTCCAAGCGATCCAAAAGGGCACTGTCCAGATGATTGGCATGTGCTTGAGCCATATCAATTTGATTGGCTACTAAAATTTGAGTAGTACTATTTTCTAAAGCAGTATAAATAGCAGATAAGGCATTATTTTTTACAAGCGTAGATGCGCCTGCAAGCTGTTTAGAAGCTTGACGGGCTTGTTGTCCTACTGTTTGCATATACTGTTCAATTGAGTCTTGCATAGCTTTCCATGGATCACTCAGAAATTTCGACTTTAATAGTAACAGTCAATTCCTGAGCAAGAAAGCTTTAAGCAAACAATAATTTTTAAAGAAAAAAGCTTTGTTTTGGGTTGTTTATATATTTTGTTTGATCATTTTTGCTCATTAAACAAGATAAGCGGTCAATTCTGCGATTGCTTATATTTCACACATCCGTATAGAATGCATAAAAAGGACACTTAAGTGATATGTAATATAAAATTGCATCACAAATTTACGAAAATACGAGTATACAAATCTTGCCAACTAAAAGAATAAAGCAAGAATGGAGGAAGGAAATGAATTCCATTATCCAGATGGACAGCGAAAGACACCAAGGTTTCTCAAATTTTGGTTTTTTTGATGTGTATCATAAAAATAGTTTTAAGCAACCTGCTCGTACAACATGGATTGACGGTTGGAAAATTGAATATATGGCGATTGCAGACCCAAAGACAATCCACAATACGCCTATTGTGATTGTTGGTGGTGCATTTCAAAACTTTAACTCTTACAAATATTGTGTTGAGCAACTTTTTGAAAGTGGGCCTGTAATTCTCATCGATTTACCATCTATGGGGGCAAACCAGCAGATCACCAATGTACACACAGGTGAGTCGGCTGCTATTTTGGCATTACCTGATCTTTCCCGAATGTTAGGGGAATGGCTTGATATTGTCGGAGTTAAAAAAGTTGCAGTGATGGGAATGTCACTAGGTTCAGTTGTTGCCTCTTTTTTTGCAGATTTCCGTCCTGAGATGATTGAGCGGATGATTCTCATGGGGGTGATGCAGAAAACACGGAAAAGTTGGCGCATGTTGCTTGAAGAATCACTTCATCTTATGAAAGAACAACGAATGGATGAGTTTGGTCAAGCCGTAATTTTATATTTGGTTAATCATGCCAAACTGAATGTTACGCGTATGTCACCAACTGCCAAAAAACTTTTTTTTAGGCAGATGGCAGAGTTTAGTGCAACAGAACAAGAACGTTATGAAATCAATTGTAACCGTTTACTCAGTTTGAAAGATGTTCCAACACCAGCTTGTGAAACTCTGGTGGCTTGTGGTCAATACGATAGTTTTACATTGCCACATGAAAATGCAGCTTTTGCCTTAAAATGTCCAAATATGCAATTTGCCATGATTGCCAATGCAGATCATGTACCTCAGTTACAACGACGTAAAGAAACCATGAACCTGTTTACCCGTTATCTAAAGGGGGAATCGATAGATGATGTAGACGGTGTTATAACGTTGTCACGTGAGCAGCTACATACATTAGAACGACGTGGTGAAGAACGTATCTACTTAAAAGATCCAAAATCAAAATTTTCTCATCGTCATAGTTCAGTTGAGATTGCTGTTGATATTGTCGACATAAGTTTTTTTGGGGCTTTACTTGAGTTGAGTGACCTTTCTGAACTGGATTTTATTCATGGTCATCCACGAGACTTATCTCTGCATTTTCAGGATGCAGAAGGCGAGTTTAAAGTGGAGTGTTTAATTTTTGAGGCATCTATAAAAGGAATTCGTCTCATTTTTAAGCATGGCAGTTTTGACGTTGCAGATCGGCTTCTTAAACTGATTGAGTTCCATAAAAATTTACAAATAAGTCTGGAATTGACCTAGTTTTGACTGATCACCATTGCATTGATTCTAACAATGGTGATCATGATTTTACTGTAAAGGTGAAATGATTTTATCTAAATCCTTATCCGAAAGATTATCTAATTCCTTTAAATCAGTTTTGATTTTCCATTGTTCTACATCGTCTACAGGGCTTGGTAAACGGGCTTCTAACCAGTCACAAATCACATCTGGGCTGAAATCCGGATGATTACATTGAATCACCCATGCCAGAAAATCACTTGCATCACCGTTCATATATGGTGGTGGGGAAACAGGTAAAAACTGTGTTGGGAGCCGTTCATTGGTTGAAAGATAGTTCAGGACATGTCCAAGTTCCTGAACAGTTTGCCATGCCAATGGATGTTGAATATCGATTTGAAATTTAAACCACCAAGCATGATCTCCATCAGTCCCATGAGCATCAATACGGGATTCCTGTACACTTGGTACTTTACTAAAAAATTGGTATAAACGTTCAAAACTCAGTTCAGCCATCAGACATTACCATGTGGGTTGCAATTACCGAAAATATAACAGATTCGGCAGGCCATAAAAATTGCTTACAGGTTGTTTGATGTGGATTCGCTTACGCTAGCTTAGGAAAAAGTAACTAATTTGTTATGGATTAATTTTGTATAGTTGAAGAGCCTGCAGAATGCAGGCTCATGTCAAATCAAATTTTGCATTTTTTTGATTTTTGATAAATAGAAATGTTTTTCAGGTTTGCTTCAGAATCACTTTTAATTTTTTGTTGTAATTCTAGATTGTTCGCATCTGACTTATCTTCAGTACTTGCAACGGCTGTTGCCAGTTTACCTACTTTCGAGTCTCCGCCTCCAAATGCAGTTAAAGCACCGCTTGCCACACCTGCCCATTTGCCAACTTTAGCAGCTGGATTTTGAGATTGAGCATTGATGTTACTTAGGTTTTTTTCAGCAGATTCTAGAGACTGTTTTGCATTTGATTTTTCAACAGACAACGTTGCGCAGTCCATTGCTTTTAGTTCTGTTGTGGAAAGTTTTGCTGTGGCATCAGCCGCAAAAACTGGTGTTGTTAAGGATGCAATTGCAGCACAAATTATCAATTTTTTCATGGTTATATTCACAAATATAGTAAGTTATAAGAAACGCGTTGATTTCACCGTTACGCGTTTCTTAGTTTATTCAACTCACCAGGTTTGGTCATTGCGCTTTTACGAATATAACTTTGTGATTTTTCATGGTTTTAACGTTATCGTGTTTTAGTTTATCTTTGGCTGAAGTACAAATTGGTCAGTCTATTTATAAATTGGGGGCTGATAGCCGACAGTTTATAAAGGACCTTGGTTTTTAGACCAATCGGTGTATGTGTTGCTGTAAAAATACCTGATTGAGTTTTTACAAGATTGTAAATCTGTACTGCCACATCCTGAGGTGTTAGATCAACCCCTATTTTTTGGATAGATCCAGCATCCATATCCTTGACCATAGCTGTCTGGACAAATAAGGGCATGACATCGAGTACACGAATTCCATACTTTTGCCATTCGACATCCAGGCCTTCAGTTATACCCCGAACTGCAAATTTACTTGCAGAATATGAAATCAAGTCAGCTTGTCCATAAATAGCCGAAGCAGAAGATAGATTGATCACTTTAGCAAATTCAGCTTTCTTTAAATAAGGAAAAGCGGCATGGCAACCATTTAGGACACCTTTTACATTGATGTCGATAGTTTTGTGGTGTGCTTCAATATCTGTGTATTCAAAAGCGCCTGAGTATAAAATACCAGCATTATTGACCAGAACATTGAGTTCACCAGCCCAGTCTGTGAAGTTATCCAGGGCTTGTTGCCATGATGAATATTCCGCGACATCTAGAAAACCGGCTAAGGCCTTATCTCCTAATTGATTAGCAAGTGCTTCGGCTTGTATAGCATTCTTATCAAAAATACCAACCTGATAACCATGTTGATAGAATAGTCTGGCTATCGCTGCACCTATACCTTGGGCTGCACCACTAATAAAAATACTTGGCATAGAAATTTCCATTTTTATTTTGAGTCATTGAATTATATGTAAAATATGTTTTACAAAATTGTATTGTGGTTAGCAATAGCCATTTATCTATTGATGTGATGAACAAGGACAATCAGATGGAAAAATTGTTAAATATTATGCAAGAGCTACGTGAAAAATGTCCTTGGGATAAAGCACAAACACCAGAGTCATTAACCCGATATGCAATCGAGGAAGCATATGAAGTAGAGGCTGCCGTACGTTCAAACAATATAAGCGATGTCAAAGAGGAATTAGGTGATCTACTTTTGCAAGTGGTTTTCCAGTCACAAATGTATAGTGAACAAGGTGCTTTTAATTTTAATGACGTAGTAGAAGCAATCAGTGAGAAATTGATTCGTCGACATCCACATGTATTTCAGCCAGAAAAGTTCCAGCAATTGACACCAGATCAAGTTTCAACACTATGGAAAGAGATCAAACAGCAGGAAAAAAAAGGTAAGCCACAATCCCGTTTAGATGAAATCAAGCATGCTCCTGCCTTATCGCAGGCAGAAAGTATTCAAAAAAATGTTGCTCAAATTGGTTTTGATTTTGCTAATGTGGATGAGGCTTATGCAAAGCTAGAAGAGGAACTGGCAGAGTTTAGGCAAGCTTTAAGTCAACAGAAGGCTCAAGAGATCATGGATGAGTTTGGTGATTGTTTATTTTCTTTGATTAATATTGGACGAAAGCTAAATATTTCTAGCGAAATGGCACTCTTAGGAACTATTCATAAGTTTAAAAGTCGTTTTAACTATATTGAACAGCAAGCCCAAAACATGAATAAACAACTAGATCAAATGAGTTTGGAAGAAATGGATCAACTATGGAATGAGGCAAAAATAATTTTAAAACATAAGTATTCCAGCTCAACTTCAGATAGTGATGAAATTTAATATATTCTGGATTGCAAATTGTTAAATCAAATGCAAGATTGGATTGAATTGCTTAAATATTATTCAGGTGTTGTTATTTCAAAAAATTATGTCCCCTATAAAATATAATAAAAAAAACAGGGGAATAATGTGAAGGTATTTAAAAAAATAATGCTGTTCAGCCTATCGTTTTGTTCGGCTATAGCTATGGCTGGAAGTAGTCAGAGTTTTGATCAAAATTATTTGAAATGGAAAGAAGCTCAACACGCTCAGGACCAGAGGTTAAAAGAGTCAAATGACGATTATTATCTATCTAAACCAGCGCTAATGAATAAATCTTCAGGTTCAGCATCCGGGATAAAAGCTTCTCAGTCTACGTCAAATAGAATTAGCCTGAACCGTGCAGATCTCCTGCAATTGCAGCAGCTTAAAGGCGTTGGTGCTAAAAAAGCTCAGGCGATTATTGAGTATCGGCAACAAAATGGAAATTTTAAAACGATAGAAGATATTCAAAAGGTGAAAGGTATTGGCCCTAAGATGTTTGAGAACAATAAATCACTTTTAACTTTGTAGTTTTAGCTTTGCCACTGAAAGTCTGAGCATAGTAGCATCAGATCTGAAAAGCGTATTGGTTTAAATAATCAAATTGCCCTTTGTCAGCGTTAGCGATATGATTAGCACAATTATGAATTTTTACGTCCTGACGTAGGAGACAGTGTCTTTTGCAAACTTTGCGCGCGTCAAAGTGTGGATTATCCACCTCTCAATTACCTTCTTCCATTTTAGATGTTATTGATTCTTTAACCAAAGCTGGCTATGAAGCTTATATTGTTGGTGGGGGTGTGCGTGACCTCATGCTTGGGCTAAACCCCAAGGACTTTGATGCTGTCACCAATGCAACACCTTCACAGGTTAAAGAAGTTTTTGGACGTCGTTGCCGAATTATAGGTCGACGTTTTGAATTGGCACACGTTTATTCTGGACGAGAATTAATAGAAGTTGCAACATTTCGTGCCCCACCTAAAAAAGCAGTGACTTCAGCTCAAGGGATGATTTTACGTGATAATAATTGGGGAACGATTGAGCAGGATTTTGCTCGCCGGGACTTCTCGATTAATGCTATGTATTATCAGCCACGTAAAGGTATTGTTTTAGATTTTTGCCATGCTGTGGATGATATTAAATCTAAAACTTTACGGTTACTTGGGGATCCTGCACTTCGTTTTGAAGAAGATCCAGTGAGGATGCTGCGGACACTGCGCTTTGCAGCAAAACTAAATTTTAATATTGATCCTGCTATTCTGGATGTTTTTACACCTGAAATGACGCAACTCTTGCGTGATGTTTCTCCACATCGTCTATATGATGAATCTCAGAAATTATTTACGATGGGGCATTTGCATCGCATTATGCCAATGCTTATAGAGTTCGGTGTGTGGCGGCAGTTGTTCGCAGATATTCCTCAGAAAATAACTAAATTCATTGAGCTAGCAGCCAAGAATACCGATCAGCGTATTCAAATTGGTAAAACCATCAATCCAGCATTTTTCTATGCAGTTTTGCTTTGGGAAACATTTTTAGAGCGTGTAGATTTTTATACATCTAAAGGTGTTGTACCGACAGAAGCCCGTGCTCAAGCAGGACTTGATGTCTTAAAGCGTCAGGCTACCCGCACGATTATCCCGCGTTTTGCAGAAACATTTGTACGTGAAGTCTGGGAAATGCAGAGTCGTTTACTCAATCCAAAACCGCAGCAAATCGAAGCATTATCAGGTCATGCCCGTTTTCGTGCTGGCTTTGATTTTATGTTATTACGAGAAAAATCAGGTGATACCAGTTCCAATGGTATGGGAAGCTGGTGGGAAGCCTATCAAAATATGACGACCGATGAAAAAGAACGTGCGATTAGTGCTTATAATCGCCAGCGTGCAAAAGGTCGCCGTAAGGCACAGGATGAAGTTGCTCCAGATAGTAAAGTATCTAACCAGATTGAACCGCTAGTCAAAGAAACAGAGTCTAGAACTCGTCGTTCGCGCCGGACACAAACACAACGCGTTGAAAATTCTAAAGTGATGATGACAAGTACGAATGATGCTATGACGATCAGTCCTGATCACCCTATTTTGAAACGGAAACGTGTAAAGCGTGATTTAAACCAGGTCGTTTTTGGACCAACGCAATGAGTATTGTGACTTATATCGGGATGGGAAGTAATCTTGGCGATTCTAAAGACATTTTGATTGAAGCAGTCAAAAAACTACAGAATTTGGGGATTGTACGCGTTTCAAAATTGTATCAAAGTCCACCTATGGGGCCTCAGGATCAGCCAAATTATTTTAATGCTGTAGCTGAATTAATCACTGATCTTGAACCTTTGGCATTGCTAGATCAGTTACAACGCTTTGAAAATGAGTCGGGTCGTGTCCGTTTACGTCGTTGGGGAGAGCGAACCCTGGATCTGGATTTACTCTTATATGGGCAAAAAAAAATCCAAAATGAGCGACTAACCGTACCACATGTTGGTATTATTGAGCGCGATTTTGTTGTCATCCCGCTTTTAGATTTGAATCCTACAATACAGATTGATGGTCAGACTTTACAAGATTTAGATTTAATACAACATTCGACTTTAACTGAGCTTGCAGATGAGTCTTGGATAAATCATTAAATTTTTATGATTTTACAAAGATTCTTATGGATAGAGGAATTACATCATGATTAGTCTAAGTAATTTGAGAGACTTTAAACAAAACGGGCGTAAATTTTCATGCCTGACTTGTTATGATGCAAGCATGGCTAAAGCCATGGAACTCGCTGAAATTGATAGTATTTTAATTGGTGACTCTTTAGGCATGGCAATACAGGGACATGATTCTACACTACCTGTTTCTGTTGCTGACATGGCGTATCACACTGCTAATGTCCGTCGTGGCAATCAGCATGCTTTCATCATGTGTGATTTGCCATTTATGAGCTATGCAACACTTAATGATGCATTGCTCAATGCTAAAACGGTAATGCAAGCTGGTGCCCAAATGGTTAAGATTGAAGGTGGTGCGTGGCTGTCTGAAACTGTTGAAGTTCTTACACGTAATGGGATACCAGTTTGCGTTCATTTGGGGTTAACGCCTCAGTCGGTAAATGTATTTGGTGGTTATAAACTACAGGCAAAAACCAGAAAAGCTGCAGATCAGTTGATTGCTGATTGTCAGGCTGTTGTTGCCGCAGGTGCTGCAATTTTACTTTTAGAATGTGTGCCTGCACAGTTAGGAAAAGAAATTTCAGAATTATTCCCTGAAGTACCTGTCATTGGCATTGGTGCCGGGGTTGAAACCGATGGTCAAGTTCTTGTTGTTCAGGATATGTTAGGACTGACATTCGGTCGAGTGGCACGTTTTGTGCGTAATTTTATGAAAGAACAAGCAGGGGAAACTGCGATTGTTGATGCGTTCAAGGCCTACCATGCTGCGGTGCAAGATCAGTCATTTCCTGCTAAAGAACATACTTTCCAAGTCGAGCTGTAAACATGAAAACTGAAACTACTATACAAGGATTATCGGCATCACTGAATCCTGCTCGAGCGTCACGTAAAATCATTGGTTTTGTTCCGACCATGGGTAATCTACATGAAGGTCATTTAAATCTGGTTCGTGAAGCACGAAAGCTGTGTGATGTTGTAGTAGTCAGTATTTTTGTGAATCCGATTCAGTTTGGACCAAATGAAGATTTTGATAATTACCCTCGTACTTTGGAACAAGATAGTCATTTACTGGCTGAAGTAGGTTGTGACATTGTATTTGCACCGTCAGTAGAGCAAATGTATGGTCATCAGCCTCGTTTAACCAATATTAGTGTTGCTGAAATTACCAACGATTTATGTGGATTACAACGCCCTGGCCATTTTGACGGGGTTGCTGTGGTAGTGACCAAGTTATTTAATATCGTACAGCCTAACTATGCATTCTTTGGACAAAAAGATTATCAACAACTGGCAGTGATCAAGCAGCTTGTTCGTGATTTGAATATGCCAATTGATGTGATTGGTGTACCAATTACACGTGCGGCTGATGGTTTGGCACTGAGTTCCCGTAATGGTTATTTATCCGAGCAAGATCGTAAAACAGCACCAACGATTTATAAAACATTAAAACTGGCTGAAGAAAATCTTCAGAAAGGTCAGAACTTGTCAGATGTGCTTGTTCAAATTCGGGCTGATTTGACGGCAGCAGGTTTTGAAGTTGATTATGTTGAGGCACGTACACCAATGCTGCAAAAGATTGATCAGTTTGATCAAGATGTTGTATTGTTTGTTGCAGCCAAGTTAGGTAAGACTCGTCTTATAGATAATTTACAAATAAAACATTCATCATAAATATCGTATGAAAGGATAGCCATGCCATGAAGCGCATACTTATCGTGACAGGACAATCTGGTTCAGGTAAATCATCTGCCTTGCAGGTACTTGAGGACTTGGGTTATTACTGTATAGATAATTTGCCATTGGCATTGTTACCTGAAATCGTTGAAAAACTGGATCGTGAAAATAATCTTGAACAACTGGCTTTAGGGGTTGATGTTCGTAGTACCCGTGAGGACTTGCAAGGCTTTGATCATGTATTTCAGTTATTACAAAAACATGGTGAAGTAGATGTCATTTATCTTACGACACAAGATCAGGGACTGATTGCCCGTTTTAGTGCTTCTCGTCGCCCGCATCCATTGGCCAGTCGTTTTCAAAGCTTGAATGAGTGTATTCAAGAAGAAAAACAATTGCTTTTACCGATTCAGTTACGAGCGACTGTTCATATTGATACAACCGATAAAAGTGTGCATGACCTCAAAGATACATTATTGTCTAAGTTGGGACAGTCAGATAAACTGATTTTAATCTTGCAATCTTTTGGGTATAAACATGGTATCCCGCTGGATGCCGATTTTGTTTTTGATGTCCGTCACTTGCCAAATCCACATTGGGATCTGGAGCTTCGAAAGTACTCAGGTTTAGATGAGCCTGTAAAAAAGTTTTTAGAAGATTCTGAACAAACCAATGAAATGTTCCAGGATATTTATCAGTTCTTGGATAAATGGCTACCTGCATTTGCAGAAGGTCATCGACACTATATCACTGTTTCTATCGGTTGTACGGGAGGGCAGCATCGTTCTGTATATATCGTAGATCGATTAAAGCATGCATTAGAGTCTAAATGGACAATTCAAGTTTTACATAGAGAAATGAAGCACTGGTCATGATCGACACAACTGTTGACGTAATTAATAAATTAGGATTACATGCACGTGCATCTGGAAAGCTAATCGAAGTTACCACCAAGTTTCGTTCAACGATTCAAATTGGCAAAGGTGATAAATTGGTAGATGCCAAAAATATACTTTCTTTACTTATGCTTGGAGCAGGTAAAGGGACAACATTACGTTTAGTGATTGATGGTGCAGATGAGGAAAAAGCCTTATCTGAAGTTCAAGCACTATTTGCAGCAAAATTTTACGAGGCAGATTAATCGTGGCACGTCGACCGCAACGTTTTACTGAAGATGACTTTGAATCTTTGGAAGGGCGTGCAAGTAAAACTGAACAAAAGAAAGCTGTGCAACGCATGGCTGCTTTAGGTGAGCAACTGGCAGAGCTTTCAAAAAAGCAAATTGAAGAGCTTCCTGTTGAAGAGCGTTTGATTGAAGCACTATTGGATGTGCAATTGATCACATCATTTGAGGCACGTCGTCGTCAATTTCAGCGAATTGGCAAATTACTTCGTAATGAAGATGAATCCATGATTTTGTCATACTTAACGCCTAAGCAAGGAGCTAAAAAACTTGCTCAGCTTGATCGTTGGGTAGAGCGTATGATCGCGCAACGTGACCCTGCAATTAAAGAGTTTTGCAAGTCTTATAATGCGGCAGAATCACACACGCTTCGTCAACATGTACTCAGGATTCATCGTGATATTTCATTGCAAGCAACTGAACAAGAGTTGGCAGAATCTAAGCTTAAATTTTTGAATTATGTGCAACAAGTTGCTTTGCTCTCTGATCAAGGTAAGGCAAAGTAAGTATTGAAAATAGATCGATTAGATAATTAACTGATAAGAAATATCGTTATTTGTGAAAAATCCCCCCTTCTTTAAAAAGAAGGGGGGATTTACGGATTTACAATCAAATTGGTTTTAACCAAACTCACCAACAGAACGTTCTTTTGCCCACTCACGAAGTACAAATTTTTGTAATTTACCCGTCGATGTTTTTGGAATTTCGGCAATGACGACATCTTTTGGTACTTTAAAGCGCGCTAAATGTTCTCTGCAAAATTCAATCACTTCTTCTGGTGTAGTGGTAGCACCATGTTTAAGCTCTATGAAGGCACAGGGAACTTCTTGCCAGCGTGGGTCTGGTTTTGCGACCACAGCAGCGGTCATGATTGCTGGATGGGTATATAAAACTTCCTCAACTTCCAATGAGGAAATATTTTCTCCACCAGAAATAATAATGTCTTTGGAACGATCCATAATTTTGGCATACCCATCAGGTTGGCAAACTGCCAGGTCACCTGTATGGAACCAGCCACCTTTAAAAGCCTCTTCCGTAGCCTCTTTATTCTTGAGATAACCTTTCATCACGATATTGCCACGGAACATGATTTCACCCATGGTCTGCCCGTCATTTGGAACAGGTTGCATGGTTTCAGGATCAAGTACGCGCATACCGTCCTGAAGAGGGTAAGGTACCCCTTGGCGTGAATGTAATTGTGCCTGTTCCTGAATAGATAGATCGCTCCATCCTGCTTGAGCTGCACATAATGCTGATGGTCCATATGTTTCAGTTAAGCCATACACATGATTGACCTGAACACCAATATGATGCATACCTTCAATAATTGCTGCTGGTGGGGCTGCGCCTGCGACCATGACCTCTACACGATGTTCAAATTTGATCTGCTTGTCTTTTGGTGTATTGATCAACATGGAAAGTACAATTGGTGCACCACAGAAATAATCTACTTTGTACTGGTCTATAAGTTTATAGACCAATTCAGCATCAACTTTTCTAAGGCAAATATTTGTTCCACCATTTGCAGCAATTGTCCAGGCAAAGCACCAGCCATTACAGTGAAAAAGTGGCAAGGTCCATAAATATTTGGCACGAGGCGTCATACCACAAGCAATAATATTACTCGCAGCATTGATATATGCACCACGGTGATGATAAACAACCCCTTTAGGATTCCCTGTAGTTCCTGATGTGTAATTTAGACTGATCGCATCCCACTCATCATGTGGTAGATGCCACTCAAAATCTGGGTCACCCTCTTTTAGCCAATCCTCATATTCGATTTGACCGATACGAGCTGTAGTTGCATTATTTTCATACTCTTCATCAGCAACATCAATTACGTAGATTTTCTGGGATACAAGAGAAAGTGCTTCTTTCGCCAAACTGGCAAATTCTGGATCTACCAATAGTACCTTGCTTTCAGCATGTTCCAGCATAAAGGCAATAGTTTTTGCATCTAAGCGAGTATTTAATGTATTTAAAACAGCACCTGCCATAGGAACTGCAAAATGTGCCTCGATCATTGCTGGAATATTCGGCAGCAAGACTGAAACAGTATCATTTTTCTGAATGCCCAGTTTTTGTAATTGATGAGCAAACTGGCGACAGCGAGCATATTTGTCACGCCATGTAATACTACGAGAGCCGTGAATCATGGCAGCTTGATTTGGATAAATATATGCTGCACGTTCCAGATAGCGAAGCGGAGATAAAGCTACAAAGTTTGCAGGCGTCCGTGGTAATTCATCGTATGCACTCATCTTATACTCCATGTATATTTGTTCTAATTTCCTGCCTAAAAAGATAAGCATTTCTACGCATTCTTGCATTTATGCTTTAGTCGAGTATGTTTTGAATAAGTTATTATATTGATTTATATGGAATAATTTTTTGTAGAGTGAGAGATGGCTTATTTGAGAAATATTCGTTTGTTATCTTTGGGTGGAATTTAAAATAGTTTATCTGCTGCTAATGCCTGATCTTTGAGTGATGATCAATCCGAATTTATTTCCACGTGAAACGTGATATTGATAAAGGGTTGTTTAATAAATATCAAATGCTTGAATAAGAAAAGTATGGTGAATGATATTTGAGGAAAAGGCTCTATGAGTTTAAGGTTATTGGGCTGAGAGCTTGCAAGGACATATAAAATATTTTGCATATTTCACTTTTCTTTAAATAATTATCTATAAATTGAATATTTTCACATCAAAGGTTTATAAAATGCCATTAAGGGTGTAGAATTTTTGGCACTTTTATTTTCTTCCACCGATTTTATCTTGAGGCTTATCCTCGATCATAATCTCGCGGTGACATGCCCTCGTGTAAGGGGCATCACTCCTTAAGGATTTTTAATTATGCCTATTATCACATTGCCAAATGGCGATCAAAAAAGTTTTGACCAACCTGTTTCCGTTATGGAAGTCGCTCAAAGTATCGGGCCTGGACTTGCTAAAAATACGGTAGCAGGAAAAGTAAATGGTCGCTTGGTTGATGCATGTGACTTAATTACTGAAGATGCGAATGTTCAGATCATCACACCTAAAGATCAAGAAGGTGTAGAGATTATTCGCCATTCAACTGCACACTTAGTGGGTCATGCAGTAAAACAACTATTCCCAGAAGCGAAAATGGTGATTGGTCCAGTCATTGAAGAAGGTTTCTACTATGATATCTGGATGCCAAAACCACTGACCCTGGATGATATGGCAGCTATTGAAGAGCGTATGAAACAGCTCATCAATCAAGATTATGATGTCATCAAAAAAATGACTCCACGTGATGAAGTCATCAAGGTATTTACTGAACGTGGTGAAGATTACAAATTACGTCTTGTTGAAGACATGCCTGATGAAAAAGAAATGGGCTTGTACTATCACCAGGAATATGTAGATATGTGTCGTGGTCCACATGTACCTAATACCAAATTTCTAAAATCATTCAAGCTCACTAAAATCTCTGGTGCATACTGGAGAGGTGATGCAAAAAATGAACAATTACAACGTATCTACGGTACAGCCTGGGCAGATAAAAAAGAGTTAGCTGCTTATATCAAGCGTATTGAAGAAGCTGAAAAACGTGACCATCGCAAGATTGGTAAAGCTTTGGACTTGTTCCATATGCAAGAAGAAGCTCCTGGTATGGTGTTCTGGCATCCAAATGGCTGGACGATTTACCAGGTGCTTGAACAATATATGCGTAAAGTCCAACAGGACAACGGCTACCAAGAAGTGAAAACACCACAAATCGTGGATTTTTCACTTTGGGAAAAATCTGGTCATGCAGCAAACTATGCAGAAAACATGTTTACGACTCATTCAGAGAATCGTAACTATGCTGTAAAACCAATGAACTGTCCATGTCACGTTCAGGTTTTCAATCAAGGCTTAAAATCTTATCGTGATCTTCCAATCCGTTTGGCTGAGTTCGGTTCATGTCATCGTAACGAACCATCAGGTTCATTACACGGTATTATGCGTGTTCGTGGCTTTACTCAAGATGATGCACATATTTTCTGTACTTCCGAGCAAATTGGTCAGGAAGTCGCAGATTTTATTAAACTCACTTTAGATGTTTATAAAGATTTCGGTTTTGAAGAAGTTCAAATGAAACTTTCAACACGTCCGGAAAAACGTGTAGGTGCTGATGAACTTTGGGATGTTGCTGAAAAATCTTTGGCAGATGCTCTGGATGCAGCAGGTCTTGACTGGGAAGAACAACCTGGTGAGGGTGCATTCTATGGTCCTAAAATTGAATTCTCATTGAAAGACTGCCTCGGTCGTATTTGGCAGTGTGGTACAATTCAGTGTGACTTCAATTTACCACTTCGATTAGATGCATCTTATGTGACCGAAGACAATGAACGTGATCATCCTGTGATGTTGCACCGTGCAATTCTTGGAAGTTTTGAACGTTTTATTGGTATACTTATTGAACACTATGCTGGTTTTATGCCACCATGGTTGGCGCCAACACAAGTATGTGTCATGAATATTACAGATTCGCAAGCTAATGCATGTGAAACGGTGGTTTCTAAACTCAAAGAAAATGGAATTCGAGCAATTTCAGACTTGAGAAATGAGAAAATCGGCTTTAAGATTCGTGAGCGTACTTTAGAGCGTATTCCATACTTATTGGTACTTGGGGATCGAGAAGTAGAGGAAGGCACAGTAAACGTGCGCACTCGCTCTGGTAAAAATTTAGGTACTATGTCAATTGATGCATTTGTTGACTTAGTGAAAGCAGCCGTTGCCGAACGCGGCCGGTACATTGTGGAGTAAGAAAGATTAAACAGCCTGATCGTAACCAACAACAAGGTGGTAAAAGCAACCGTCCAGCACTTAATGATGAGATTCGTGCAAAAGAAGTACGCCTCGTAGGTGCAGATGGTGAACAAAAAGGGATCGTTTCATTAAATGAAGCGTTGCGCGCTGCAGAAGATGCTGATCTTGATCTCGTTGAGATTGTTGCTAATGCAGAACCACCTGTTTGTAAAATCATGGATTACAACAAGCACTTGTTTGACCTGAAACAAAAGCAAAAAGATGCGAAGAAAAAACAGCATCAAGTGCAAGTCAAAGAAATTAAATTACGTCCAGCAACAGACGTTGGTGATTACAACGTTAAATTGCGCGCAATTATTCGTTTCCTGGAAGAAGGGAATAAAGTAAAAATTACTTTGCGTTTCCGTGGTCGTGAAATGGCTCACCAGCAGTTGGGTCTGGCTCAATTACAAAAAATTGAAGCTGACGTTGCTGAATATGGTGTAGTTGAGCAAGCGCCAAAAATGGAAGGTCGTCAGATGGGTATGTTACTTGGACCGAAAAAGAAAAAGTAAGATACGCTACTTGCACAACAAAAAAAGCACTGCAATCGCAGTGCTTTTTTTTTAAACTCGAATTTGTATTAGATAAATAATAAGTCATCAAAATGCCATGATGCTGTCAATATATTATTCATCATGTATTCATGGATGGTGAAAAGGGTATAAACAAATGGTAAAAATAGATGATTCTGAAGCGTTATCATCAATAAATCAAAAAATCGTTCAAGATGGTGAAATATTGCCACGAGTAAAATTAAAAGATGGCAGTTCTGTCCAGACAGGAACGGTTGCAACCATGCTATATAACATTAACTTATATAATTCAGGTTATCAGGAAGAAGTTGAACAGGAGCTTATTCTGGCAATTCCAACTCTGGTCAAAGTCGGATTGTTTGAACTATTTAGTGTTGATGAGTGGATACAAGGTGATAACCGTGGACGGAAATTTGTTGGTGAAAAGGCTAAGGAATACTTGAAGGCATTAGATAAAGATCAGTAAAAGGCCAGCATTAAGCTGGTCTTTTACATTTATGTATTATTCTTCTTTAGGTGCGTCAATCACTTGTTCAGTTTTACGTCCAATTGGAATTTGGCGTGGTAATTTTTCTTCAGGGATAATACGCTGCAAATCAATTTTCAGTAAACCATTGGCATAATCGGCACTTTGTACCTCAATATGCTCATCTAAACGAAGCGATAGTTTAAAAGAGCGACGTGCAATACCTTTATGCAAATATTCCACAGTGGTATCGGGATTGACTTCATTCGGTTTGCCAGTGATCGTGATAATCTGATTTTCAAGATTGATTTCAAGTTCGTCTTCAGCAAACCCGGCAGTTGCAATCACGATGCGATAGTTATTATCGCCAATTTTTTCAATGTTGTATGGTGGATAATTAGGTGCATCACTCTGCATTGCATAATCAAATAAGTCATTAAAACGATCAAAACCAATACTACGACGGAATAGTGGTGTAAGGCTTACATTACTCATTTATAAGAACCTCCTGAAAGTTCAGCAAAGTTATAAACAAAAACAGATTCTGTTATGCCAGGCATCAACAGAAGTAATGGCAATATCATTAGATCATTGCCTAAAATAAATATAGGGACGCTGAAATCACTTTCAAGTATGGATATATTAAAAAATAGATAATCTCCACATATGATAATTATTTAAAATTTCTAATTATGAATAACGTAATTTTAAGAATAAATTGCAAGAATCCTAAGCTGTGTTATTGAGGAAAACATGTTATAACAAAGCATATTCCAACAATTCAAATTACACAGGATTCGAAAGGTTCAAGATGATAGATTTATATTATTGGGGAACACCCAATGGTCGAAAAATTACGATAGCATTAGAAGAGATGGGTTTGGAATATAAAATTTTCCCGATTAATATTTTGGAAAATGATCAATTCCAGCCAGATTTCCTAAAAATTTCTCCAAATAATAAAATGCCTGCAATAGTTGATCAAAATGGACCTCATGGAGAACCTATCTCTATTTTTGAATCTGGTGCAATCTTGCAATATCTTGGTCGGAAAACAGGGCTCTTTTATCCAGCAGATGAACAGTTACGTGTCGAAGTTGAGCAATGGCTGATGTGGCAGGTTGCTGGAGTTGGTCCGATGCTGGCGCAAAATAATCATTTTAAAAATTATGCCAAAGAACAGCATCCTTATGCAATTGAACGATATTTCAAAGAAACTCAACGTTTATTTGGAGTTCTGGATCGACAACTCATTGGACAGAATTATGTTGCTGGTGATTACTCTATAGCTGATATGGCAATTTTCCCGTGGATAGCAACCTATGAAAAATTAGGTATAGATATCAGTGTATATCCCCAGGTTCAAGCATATATTGAACGTATAAATGCCAGAGAAGCGGTACAAAAAGCTTTAGCGACCTCTGTACAATGAGGTTTGCTTTAGTTTTTAAATAGTTAAAAGTTGTGTGATAAAGAGTGTAAGAGCTTGAAAAATAAAGGGTGATAGGTGGAGTCATGATTGACTTATATTATTGGGGTACTCCCAATGGTCATAAAATTACAATTGCTTTAGAGGAAATGGGACTGGATTACCAAATTTTCCCGATTAATATTTTGGAAAATGATCAATTTCAACCTGACTTTTTAAAGATATCTCCTAACAATAAAATACCTGCTATTGTTGATCAGAATGGTCCAGGTGGTCAGCCAATTTCTGTCTTTGAATCTGGTGCAATTTTGCAATATTTAGGACGTAAAACAGGCTTATTTTATCCTAATGATGAACAAGAAAAAGTTGAAGTAGAGCAATGGTTGATGTGGCAAATGGGTGGCTTTGGTCCAATGTTAGGGCAGAACCATCATTTCAGTCGTTTTGCACCTGAACGTATCGCCTATGCAACTGATCGTTATGTAAATGAAACCAGGCGTCTGTATGGTGTCTTGAATAAACAGCTGATTGGGCAAAAGTTTGTGGCAGGAGAGTATTCAATCGCGGATATGGCTATATTGCCTTGGGCTTTGCGTCATGAGTGGCAGCAAATTCAGCTGGAAGATTATCCTTATGTTAAGGAATATGTCGAGCGCCTTACAGCAAGACCTGCGATTCAAAAGGCATTGTCAATAAAAGTTATATAAGCTTGAAAGCATCTTAAGATGCTTTTTTTAGTGTTTTGAGTAATTTGTGGCATGCTTTCATTTTAATTTATAGTGTTATCGGCAATGGCATTGTTACTTCTTTTTATTTCAGCTTTTGCTGCTGCAACTTTATTACCTTTACAGTCCGAAGCTGTTTTGGTTACGTTATTTGTTCAGGCACAGCATTCTCCATATTTACTGATTTTGGTTGCAACAGTAGGTAATGTTTTGGGGTCATGTGTGAACTGGTATTTAGGGATAAAAATAGAACAGTTCAAAGATAAAAAGTGGTTTCCTGTGTCACGGCAACAGATGGAAAAAGCAGAAAAAGTTTATCAAAAATATGGTTTTTGGTCATTATTTCTGAGCTGGATGCCTATCATAGGGGATCCTTTAACCCTGATTGCCGGTTTGATGAAAGAAAATTTTGCACGCTTTCTTTTTATTGTCATTATTGCAAAAGGAGGGCGTTATATTGTGTTGTATTTGATGTACTTAGGATTATTTGATTTTTGATCGGTCCAATATTTTCAGGGGATGGATGGCAATAAAACGTTGAGTATACCCATTTCTTGTATGAGTTTTAAAAGCAACACCCTGAACTGATTGAGGCGTTTGTTTATCTAGTTCTTTTTACCTGTACTTTTGTGATTCTAGTATAAGAGATACTTGAGAGTATCTCTTATTTTACATCTCTTAGTTACATTCATTAATCTTAAAAGTTATTTGATCACTTAGAGTAGATTTTTTATATATCCACAAAGTCTTATACGTACGTTTTACTCCTACTTGACTTTGTTCAACTGCTGTAACAACTTTTTGATCAATTTCATTGATACCAGAACGTTTGGTCAGTTTAACATGCTTGATTTCACCGTTTTTATCCACTTTAAATTTGAATTTGACAGTGCGGTCAGCATATTTAAGCTCATCCTTGTCGATGTTAAGTTCTGGTTGATTCACATATGTAAAAGGAACAGACTTGTCTGCATGTTGCTTTAGCCAGTTTTTAGAATCAAAGTGATAAGTACATTTGTTCTTCTGTGAAAGATCATCTTCTGCTTCGTCCACTTTTAGGGTAAATGTCTGATAGCCTATGGTAGATAGTGCAATGCCATTCTTTTTATAAGGTTTGATACGGGCGGCTAAAACTGCATCAACAAGTTTTTGATCTAGATTGCCAAGTCCGGTTGTCTCTTTTACTTCAGCCTTGGTGATTTTACCTTCTTCATTTGCATAGACGCGAATGATTGCAACACGGTCACGGTCTTGTAAATCAGCAATCTTATAAACAGGGTGAGGATATTTTGTCCACTGTAAACGTGTTGTTAAATGTGCTGGTTCAGCAGATATTTTCTGGGTAGTGAGTTTTAATGGTTTATCATGATTCGCTGCCAAAACTGCAGAAATTGGTAAGCTCACGAGTAGTGCAAGACAGATTGATTGTTTCATAAGAATGTTCAAATCAGTATTTTGGATACTGACAAAATAATTTGATGACTAAATTGTGTAATAGTATTTCTTGATTTAATGCTCACCGCAATAAAAAAAGCACCGAAAGGTGCTTTGTTTTGTTAATTTCGATCTTCGATACCTTTGGTAATGTCTACTTTAAACAGGTCAGAGGTTTTTACCCAGCTAAGTGTCACGACTGCTAAAGTCATACATCCACCAAAAACTGTTGCAGTAACAGTTCCTAGATACTTGGCAGCTAGCCCAGATTCAAATGCGCCAAGTTCATTACTACTTGAAACAAACATGCCATTTACTGCTGCAACACGTCCCCGCATATTTTCAGGTGGGTACACTTGCAAAATTGTTTGACGAACGACAACAGAAATACTATCACAAGCACCCGTCATGGCTAATGCAAATAGGGACAGCCATAGATGATTTGAAAAGGCGAAAATAATGGTAAAGACACCAAATCCTGCGACTGCGATCAGCATATTTCGCCATGCATGATGTGTTGGTGGGAATTTTGTCAATGCAATCATGGTGATGAGTGCACCGATAGAAGGGGCAGCACGTAAATATCCCAGTCCCTCTGGACCTACTTTCAGAATGTCTGCGGCAAAAATAGGTAATAACGCAACAACTCCACCGAAAAGTACAGAAACCAGATCTAGTGAAATTGCCCAAAGAACAATTTTGGTCTTCCAGATAAAACGAAAACCTTCACTTAAACTATCCCATAAATTATCATGCTCCATAGCTGGAAAGGTTCTCTTTTTTAACAGATTAATTAAAAGAAAACAGATAAATAAAAGTATGGCAACCGAGAGTAAACTCGTTTCACGTCCAAGACCTGCTAGCATAAAACCACCGAGCATTGGACCAATGATGACACCACTTTGCCAACCAATGGTTGTCCATGTTGCCCCATTAGCATATAACGCTCTTGGGATGAGGAACGGTTTAAGTGATGTTGCTGATGGGTTATAAAAACCACGAATTGTACCAAGCCCAAAAATGACAGCGTAAATACCCAAAGATAATGTGGTTATCGTAATTTGTTCATGATCATAGGCATGAAATAGCCACCATAAAACCAGTGGCAGGGGAAATGAGAAAAATAAGCAAATTTTCATAATGGCTTGCTTATTGAACTTATCTGCAAAATAGCCACCCCATAATGATAAGGCGATAAAAGGTATTGCTTCAGCAAGCCCGATTAGTCCAAGTGTCAGGGGATCTTTGGTTATTTGATATAAAGAAAAAGCGACGATGATTTCTTGTATAAGAATAGCGAGTGTTAGACAAAACTGATTGACAGTAATAATTGAAAAATCTCGATAACGTAGTGCTGCAAATGCATCCTGAGCAGGGTTCATTAATGATCCGGTTTTATCATGATGTGACAATTATAAAGATAAAACATGAACAGGTTCATAAATTCATTCATTATTATATATTGGAAAAAATGCTAAGAAATTATATGCACAGCTAGATAATTTGCATGCTTTTGCTTTTGTTTTATACAAAGAAGATGTAGAATACTGCCTTCCTTACCTGCAGGTCGATTTGCAATGGTGCAAACGTGCCAAACAGGTGCTTAAAAGAGGTTGCTATGGCTAAATTAAAAACTCGCCGTGGTGCAGCTAAACGCTTTAAAGCGACTGCTAACGGTTTCAAACGCAAGCAAGCGTTCAAACGCCACATCTTGACCAAAAAATCTGCTAAGCGTATCCGTCAATTACGCGGTTGTGTAATGGTTCACGTAAGTGACGTTGCATCAGTTCGTCGTATGTGCCCATACATCTAAGGAGATTATAAATGGCTCGTGTAAAACGTGGTGTACAGGCTCATCGCCGTCACAAAAAAATCCTTGCTCGCGCTAAAGGTTACTATGGTGCTCGTTCACGTGTTTACCGCGTAGCGTTCCAGGCTGTAATCAAAGCTGGTCAATATGCTTATCGTGACCGCCGTCAAAAGAAACGTCAATTCCGTGCTTTATGGATTGCGCGTATCAATGCTGGTGCTCGTCAAAACGGTTTGTCTTATAGCCGCATGATTGATGGCTTGAAAAAAGCTCAAGTGATCATCGACCGTCGCGTATTAGCTGACATCGCTATGCATGATGCAGTTGCTTTCGCTGCTTTAGCTGAAAAAGCTAAAGGTGCTTTAGCTGCATAAGCTTAGAGATTTTAAAAAACCGCCATTTGGCGGTTTTTTTATACCTATAATTTTTATTTTTTTGACCAGATATATAAAAAGCTAACCACTACAATTGTGATTACAGTAAATCTGGCAAATTCAAAATGAGACATTAACCAGAATAAACCATAAAGTATTCCAAATCCAATAGCTATGAAGATTAGTAAGTAAATTGTCGATGCTAAGGTTGTGATAGGTTTTTCGTTTGTATATTCGCAACTTACAGTATTGTTATCTGGTTCAGTTGCAGTGTCTGGAATATTCGTTGAGCTATACGGGACTAATTTGAAATCCTGATCGATATAAGCATTTTTATAATCATTTGCAGTATGAGAAAGCAGATTTATAAAAGCATAGTTTAGGTTTTCTTGATAAATACAAATTTGTGAAAAATTTTGATCGATAAAATCAGAATGAGATGATCTAGAATCACGGGATAATTCTTTTTCGGTTTCGATTTGATTCTGCAAATCTTCTAGCTGCTTTACCCATGAAAATGCAAGATTAGGTTGGGATTTGTTTTCCTGGAGAAATGGATAAAGAGTTGCTTCATCCTCTAAGAATAGATTATTAATAAGTTTTAAATTTTGATTTTGTGTGAAATTAAATTTGTTATCTAAAAACTCAGTCTTAAAGTATTCATGATGTGTTTTCCAATTCTGATGCTTGGTAAATTCATTGATGGTTTGTAATTGTTTTGGGTCTAATCTGATGAGTGTAAATAATAAATATTCATTAAATATTTGAGATGAGGTGAATCCGCTAAATTCACGAGGATCGGAGGAGTTTATGAATTCTTTGACTTTTTCTCTTTCAATTTTTACTAAGGCAAAACTTTGAGTTCTTCCTAAAAATACAGCGAGTGGGTAGTTACTCATATCAAAAATATATTGTTTAAAATGAGTCGTGAAATTAGGATAGATTAACTGAAATGGGACAAGTCGACATCGTTGAATACATTGCTCATTCATATCGACAATAAAATGATCGATTGAATCGTAAATTAATTCATTTGTTTCGAAGTCACGTACCATGAATAATTGATTTGTAATTGCGCACCATTCATGCTGGATTTGGTAATATGCGATTTCATTATCAAAAAAACGTTGTGCATTGTGTTGTAAGCCCAATATAAATTGCCAATAATTATTCATCATATTATTTTGCATTGTTAGTTCTAACCTTTACTGCATAATAACGTGTAATGAAGCTTAAGATAAGCAGGGCTTATGCGTAAACAATATCACTTTCGTAAAGTTAACGATGACATTTATATTTGGGATGTGCATCATCTGATTAAGTTAAGCCAAAATTTTCAAACAAAACAAGTAAAACTTTATCAAATTAAAGAGTTAGATGAAGCTTATTGGTTTGATGATGTTCATCCGACTACACGACAAATTATTGAACATATCAAATTGATTCAAGATGCTGATTTATCTTATCCGATTATTTTAAGTGCTGATGGTCGGGTGATGGATGGGATGCATCGGGTTGCCAAAGCTGTACTTTTGTCATTAGAACACATTGGAGCTGTGCAATTTAAAGAAACACCTCCTCCAGATTTTATAAATGTTGATGAAAATGAGCTGGATTATGATTAAAAATAAAGTGTGATTTATTACACAATTTCTACATGAAAAATATGTGCGAATTTTAAACTTTCTTTTACATTATAAAGATAATAAAAGGAGGCACCCATGCTTGTAGAAATCAAAGGTCTTGAACAAGGTACAATAGACGTAAAATTAGATATTATTCCTCGAGAAGGTGAACATCTAAAAATCATGTATGGCGCTGATGCTGAAGTTGAAGGTGTGGTTGCATCAGTGAATCATTATATAAACCAACATGCAGATGAACATAAAATATTCATCACTATAAAACCAGGTAATTGATTCGCTTTAGAATGAATATCGATTAAAGTAGCTAAAATAGCTACTTTTTTTATGGGAGCAGAGGATGAGAAGAATGAATGTCGTTGGGACTTCTGCTTCAGGTAAAACAACATTTTCCAGAGTGTTGGCAAAAAAGCTTGGATTGAATTATATCGAACTAGATGACCTGTTCTGGCTGGATGACTGGAAAGAAACGCCAGATACAGAATTCTTTAAAAAAATACAGGTCGAAATTGAGAATTCATCGAATGGCTATGTAATTGATGGAAATTATACACGTACAACATACATGACCTGGAAAGAAATTGATGCCGTGATTTGGCTTGATTTACCATTTTCGATCAATTTACTACAATCCATAAAGCGATCTGTAGTACGTGCATTATCAAAAAAAAAGATTTGGGAAAATTCAAATAATACTGAAAATTTGTCTCGGATATTTAGTCAAAAATCTATTATTTGGTGGATGATTAAAACACATCGTAAAAATCGGAAAAAATATTTAGCTAGGATGAAAGATCCTCAATATTCACATATTACATTTATTCGTTTATCTTCAAGACAACAGATACAACAATTCTTGGACCGGATTTAGAGAAGCAGAATATTTGAGGATGCATATGATCAGGCTGGCTAATGTAGAAGATGCTAAACATATCGCTCAAGTTCATGTGCAAAGCTGGCAGGAAACTTATCAGGGAATGGTTGATCAGGCGATTATTGATTCCAAAACGCTAGAAAAGCGGACCACTATGTGGAAAATGGTTTTAGCGGATTCCCAGCAACGGGTTTGGGTCTATGAAGAAAATGACAACATTTTAGGATTTTCGGATGTTTGTTTTTCGCCAAGCAAGCGAGATGCTGAACTAAAAGCAATTTATATTTTAAAAGAAGCGCAAGGGAAAGGTGTAGGCAGTCATTTTCTTAATGAATTATTTAAAATTTTAAAGCAGCAGAAATACCAATCTTTGTCTGTTTATGTTTTTCAAAAAAATCCAAGTCGATATTTTTATGAGAAATTCGGTGCTAAATTAGTGGGAGAAGCAGATGCTTCTGATTATGGAAAGGGTTTGAAAGAATTGCACTATATATGGAATTTAAATGTTTAGAGGTGGGTGATCATGTCGGATTTAAAGTATTTAGAGAATTTACAAGAATTGGTCAAGCATGGGCAACACTTTGACTATCTCGGTTTTTGGGGGCATACATCGAAACAAAAGGGAGTAGTGGATAAAAGTTGTTTTAGCCAATGGTATCCGGCAGTGTTTAATGTTGATGGTACAGAGTATAAAACTGCTGAACACTATATGATGGCTCAAAAAGCCAAGCTTTTTCAGGATGGTGAAATTTTCCAGAAAATACTTCAAACCGAGACACCAGATCAAGCGAAAGCTTTGGGGCGGAAAGTTCAAAATTATGATGAAGAATTATGGAAAGCCAAGCGTTTTGATATTGTCGTTCAAGGTAATTTGGCTAAATTTTCACAGCATAAAGACTTAAAAGACTTTCTTTTGAGTACAAAGAATAAGGTTCTGGTAGAGGCATCGCCTGTAGATAGGGTATGGGGAATAGGTTTGCCTGCTGATCATGCTGATGCAATGAACCCGGAGGTATGGCAAGGATTGAACTTGCTTGGTTTTGCTTTGATGGAAGTACGTAAGCAACTCGCGCAATAAAAAGTCACTTACGTCCCTGTTTAAAGTCCAAAATAATAAGCAGCCAGACAGATCAGAATAGTAATGACAATCAAAGCGAATACACCTGTTTTTCCAGATTTTGGGTGCTGCTGCTGAGGTGAGGGGTGTCTGCGGGCTGCTGACAAAATTTTAGTATTTGATGACCCTTCATCAAATGGTGAGGGTGTTTCAATTTTTGTTAAGCGAGCTGATTTATAATGATTCGCAACTTTTATTACAAATTTTCCTTGTAAATCATCTAGCTTATGTGAGAAATGTCTTAGATTGAGTTGCTCATCCGGAGACATGATTTCTCCATTTTCATGGTAGGGATGTTGTATTTTATCCTGAATAAAGTTTGTAAGGGCATCCATTCGAACAAGCGTATCATTGGCATAATCGGCTGGATAATCATCAGGCAAAAGTGGTAAAAATTTTCCTTTTTGCAGAATTGTGCCGCCCTCATTTTGCTGTTGTTTCATTCCATAATAAGGTAGTCCGCGATTGGATGGGGCGATAAAACCTTGAGCATATTTGCTTTCAAAAAGCTCATTTTCTGTATAGCTTTGTATGTCATCCCAATTTGGCTGAACTAGATCATTTTCAATACGCTTGGAGAGTTTGCTATTGAGTTCAAAACGCCAGAAAGTTTCCGTACGTACATCGGAGCGCTGTTCTATTGGTAATTCATAATCTTGATCGGCGTTATACCATTCAGCCAGTTCTTTCCCTAAAATCCATGCTGTCTTTTTGTGTTTTTCATGACTAACGATAAAGTGAGGGAAGGCCAAAAGTTCAACGTTAGGATTGGGATTTTGTTCATCATTTAATATGCCAGCGCTATGCAGGCTAAGGCGATAAACCCCCTGTTTTTTTAAACCTTCGAGCCAGATTTGGAAATGTTGTGCCAATAAATGTTGTGTTAATAGGTCACGAAAACTAAACAGATGTTGATTAAAAATAGAATGCTGAACCCAAAAGGCAAAGCTATAGTCTTGAGTTAGATACTCATTACCATAGGTGACTAGAGTAAGCTGTTGTTTCCAAATTTGATCGAGTGCCATGTTGTAATAGATCTCAGAGACAATCCATGCATTTTAATCTAGTGAAAAATAAAGTGTTAGTCCTTGTTACATTTCATAAATGGGTTATTTTTATGATTATTTCCAGATTAAATCACTTATTTAAATTTCCTGCTTAGATGCTTCATCCAACTGCATAAAAACTGTTAAACTATGCTGTTATATATTTTTAATAAATTACTTGCTTTGAGAGTTAATATGTCACTGGAAGCCCTGACCACTGAAGCGCTCGCTGCAATTGCAGCGGCAGAAGACCTAGCCACACTTGATACTGTTCGGGTGCAGTTTACGGGGAAGAAAAGCCAGCTTGCGGAACAATCTAAAGCATTAGGCAAAATGGATCCTGAGGAACGTAAAGTTCAAGGTGCTGCAATTCATGCAGTGCGGGAAGCAATCAATAATGCATTAACAGGTCGTCAAGCCGAGTTGCAAAAAGCTGAATTAGAAAAAAAACTGGCAAATGAAACAGTCGACATCACACTGCCTGGTCGAGGGCAGTTAATCGGTAGCATTCATCCTGTGACGCAGGTTCAGGAACGTATTTGCCAATTTTTTACCAAGGCAGGTTTTACCGTTGCGACTGGTCCAGAAGTTGAAGATGATTATCACAATTTTGAAGCGTTAAATATTCCAGGGCATCATCCTGCACGTGCAATGCATGATACTTTCTATTTTGATGTAAATCATTTGCTTCGTACACATACTTCAGGTGTGCAAGTGCGTACTATGGAAAAAAACCAGCCGCCAATTCGTATTGTATGCCCAGGTCGTGTGTATCGCTGTGATTCTGATCAAACACATTCTCCAATGTTTCATCAGATCGAAGGTTTATATGTTGCTGAAAATACTAGCTTTGCAGAGCTTAAAGGTTTACTTGTAAATTTATTAAATGAGTTTTTTGAAAAAGATTTAAAAGTTCGTTTTCGCCCGTCTTATTTCCCATTTACAGAGCCTAGTGCAGAAGTGGATATCATGGATGAACGTGGCCGCTGGCTGGAAGTTTTAGGTTGCGGTATGGTGCATCCAAATGTACTACGTGCATCGGGTATTGATCCTGAAAAATATAAAGGCTTCGCATTTGGTCTGGGTGTAGAGCGTTTTGCAATGCTTCGTTATGGTATTAATGATTTGCGTATGTTCTACCAAAATGATGTGCGTTTTTTACGTCAATTTGCTTGAAGTTTAAATAAATATTTTGAAATTTAAGGTTTATTAAAATCCCTCTAGGTTCCCCTAAAAAAAGGGGACTTGCATCGCCAAGTTGAACAGGTAATTTCCCCTCTTTGAAAATGAGGGGGCTAGGGGAGATGAAGGAAAATGAATTTATGAAAATTAGCGAAAATTGGCTGCGTACATGGGTAAACCCAAGCGTTGATAGTGAAACTTTATCTGACCAACTGACCATGTTGGGTTTAGAAGTCGATGATATGACGCCTGCAGCAAAACCTTTCACAGGCGTAGTCGTAGGTGAAGTACTGACTGTTGAACAACATCCAGATGCTGATCGTTTACGTGTTACAACGGTCAATATCGGTTCAGGTGAGCCATTACAAATTGTTTGCGGTGCACCAAACGTACGTGCAGGTATGAAAGCACCAGTTGCAACGATCGGAGCGGTATTACCAGGTGATTTTAAAATTAAAAAGGGTAAACTCCGTGGTATTGAATCACATGGTATGCTTTGTGGTGCATCTGAAATAGATCTTGAAGATAAATTGGATGGTTTGTTAGAGCTTCCGGCAGATGCTCCTGTTGGTGTCAATATTCGTGAATATCTCAATCTGGATGATCATGTCATTGATATCAGTATTACACCAAACCGTGGTGATTGCTTTAGTATCCGTGGCGTTGCCCGCGAAATTGGTGTGATCAATCAGTTAGCAGTGACTGCGCCTGAGATTAAAGAAGTTGCAGCTACAATTACTGACGAGAAAAAAGTTGTTATTTCAACAGATGGTGCACCACGTTATTTGGGACGTGTGATTAAAAACGTTAATACCAAAGCCCCAACTCCAGAATGGATGGAGCAGGCACTGGCACGTTCTGGTATCCGTCAGCACAGTATTTTAGTTGATATTACCAACTACGTATTGATGGAGTTAGGACAACCATTGCATGCTTTTGATGGCGGTAAAGTTGAAGGTGCTGTACATGTCCGTCAGGCGACAACCAATGAAAAATTAATATTACTGAATGATCAGGAAGTGGAACTTTCCGAAGATGTCATGGTGATTGCCGATGATAAAAAAGCATTAGCTATTGCAGGTATCATGGGGGGCGCTTCATCAGCTGTGTCTGATAATACAACTGAAATCTTCCTGGAGTCAGCATTCTTTGCACCACTTGCTATTGTTGGTCGTGCCCGCCGTTTTGGCTTGCACACAGATGCTTCTCAACGTTATGAGCGTGGTGTCGATTTTGAATTGCCTATGATCGCGATGAATAGGGCGTCACAACTGATTGCCGAATTGGCAGGTGGTGAGTTTGGTCCTATTACGGTTGCTGAAAATCAAGACTTGCTTCCTAAACGTCATGCAATTGAGTTGAATCAGGCGCAAGTGGATCAGTTGCTGGGTTATAAGGTTGAATCAGATTTTATTACGGATGCATTACAGCGTTTAGGTTGTGATGTTACTGTCAAGGCACAAGGTGAATGGGATGTTGTTCCTCCATCTCATCGTTATGATATGGAAATCTATCAAGATTTGATTGAAGAAGTTGCCCGTATCCACGGATATGACAATATCCAGATGAGTTTACCTGTTATAGATGTAAAACTGGCTAGGCATCAGGATCAATTTGAACTGAGCCAATTACGCCAAACAATTGCGACTTTAGGCTATCAAGAAGCAATCAGTTTTAGCTTTGCTGATCTGAAACTGGAAAAACAGTTAAATCCTGCGGTTCAACCACTCATGTTGGCAAATCCAATTTCAAGTGAATTAGCTGCAATGCGTTCGACTTTGCTTTCAAGTTTGATACCTTGTGTACAATATAATTTGAATCGTCAGCAAAACCGTGTAAGATTCTTCGAGTTAGGATTACGTTTTGATTATCAAGATGCTAGCAGTATTGATGACTTGAAACAGATTCCAACTTTAGCTCTAATTGCAGTAGGTTCGCGAGTGCCTGAGTCTTGGCATGGTAAAGTCCAGCCAATGGATTTCTTTGACTTTAAAGGTGAGGTTGAAGAACTTTTAGCTGCAGGTCGTGTAAAAGCAGAATATGTGCGTTCAGAGCGTTCTTGGTTGCATCCAGGTCAATCTGCTGAAATTTTAGTTGATGGAAAATCAATTGGATATTTGGGTCGTTTGCACCCTTCTTTAGAAGATGCACTAGATTTGGGCACAACCTGGGTTGCGGAACTAGATCAAAGTGCTGTTTTGCAAACTTATGTATCTAATTTTACAGAATTATCACGTTTTCCATCGGTTAGACGTGATATTGCGCTTTTAATCAATGATAATATTAATGTTAGAGAAATTCAGCAACTTATCGAAAAGTCTGGTGGTGATCTTTTAGATTCAACTTGGTTATTCGATGTGTATACTGGTCAGGGTGTGGAAAATGGCAAACGCTCACTTGCATTTGCTTTGCTATGGCAGCATCCATCACGTACACTCGAAGATGCTGAAATTAAATCTGGTATGGATCATATAATCGAAGTGTTAGAGAACACTTATCAAGCGACATTGAGGGCCTCATGACAGCATTAACAAAAGCAGAAATGGCTGATCATTTAAGTGAGCTTACGAGTTTGAATCGTCGTGAAGCAAAACAAATGGTCGAGTTGTTTTTCGATGAAATTAGCCATGCATTAATTGCTGGCGAACAAGTCAAATTATCTGGATTTGGTAACTTTGAGCTACGTGATAAACGTCAGCGTCCAGGCCGTAATCCAAAGACTGGTGAAGAAATTCCTATTTCGGCTCGCCGTGTAGTAACTTTCCGTGCTGGTCAGAAATTTAGACAACGCGTAGGAACAGAACAAACTGAAGATTAATCTCATCAGTTTGTTTAAAAAGAAAGCCTTAAATAAGATTCTTATTTAAGGCTTATTTTTTATGTCTAATTTTAAAAAATTAAGTTTGAACATAAAAAAAGAGAGCCAATGGCTCTCTTTTTTGATAATAATCTTAAGTGATTATTATTTTGCAGCAGAAGCTTCAGCAGCAGCGTCAACTGCAGAAGCAGCAGCAGTAGCGTCAGAAGCAGCAGCAGCTGTATCTACAGCAGCAGAAGCAGCAGTTTCAGCAGCAGCGTCAGCAGCAGAAGCAGCAGCAGTAGCTTCAGAAGCAGCAGCGTTAGCATCAGCAGCTTTGTCTTCTGCTTTTTTAGCACAACCAACGAAAGCTAAAGTAGTAGCAACTGCAGCAGCAACAGCGAATTTTTTGAATAACATGGCATCACTCTCATAAAAAAAATTGAGACTATAAAAACCCAAGTCAGTCTGTTTTGCTTTTATTATTCCTAACGTTAGATAGGTCAACAACGCATGGAGCAGTCTAACTGGACTAAGGAATATGCTATCACTGTGGATTTTGAAATACTACTAGCCTGTAAAAAAAAAATGAAAAAAAGCGGAAAAATTGTCTATTTTTTAACAGAAAATAACAATTGAAATGTGATAATACATCGGAG
>NZ_OOGT01000337.1 GCF_900323515.1 Acinetobacter stercoris
GTATGTAAAAATTAATCAAGCTATTAAAAATAATTATCCAGAAATAAAGGTTTCAATTGATGCTAATAATATTAATAATTTATATGAAGGTACATTGGCCTCAATGGCTTACTGGTTTTCATTTGGTTTATCAAAAAAAGCAAATGCGAAACAGGTTACTCTAAAAGATCAACTTGATACTGTGGGAAGTATTATTGATACTGTTAACCCACTCACAAGTACAAGAAAGGATAGAGAGAATAATTTTAAAAATATAACATCTAAAGTATTTAAACTAAATGAATGTAAAAATTCTGTTATGGAAGCTAAAACTGAAGTTGGTGGAGAGTTATCTAGTGTCCTTGAAGAAATGAAACAGCTTGTTGACAAGCATATACCTTATTCGCAGGAAGGAGCCAGAGGAGCTGTAAAAGATAAAAATGCTGTGTCGAATGTTACGGATGATGATTTAGTAGGGTTAGATTGCTCTGAAACAGTTTCAATCTATCTTTTAAAGTTGGGTGTAACGGATAAATTTTATAGTATTCATACAGGTATAATGTTGAATGAAAAAGATTTTAGAAAAGCTATTCGCTCAAATAATATTGAACATGTTGTTGGAAGCGAAAGTAAGGATTTTATACCTGAAGTTGGAGATATTTTTGTATGGAGAAATAACGGAGCAGGGCATTGTGGAATTGTTTATGCAGTAGATCAGGAGAAAGATTCTGTGACTATTCTTGAAGCAATAGGTAAGAGCGGAAGCCGTGACGAGAGCTATAATATAGCGCATGGTGGTGAAAAGAAAAAATATTGTTCAAGAACTGCAATATATCCAAGATCGGGTAAAGCTTTGGCTAGTCATCCAGGATGGAAAGGGTATTTTAGACCATTAATAAGTGGGAAAAAACTATGAAAAAAAAAGTTGTTATTATTAATGCCTTATTACTTTCATTGGTAACTTGTTTTGCTAATGCTGAGAGGCTCCAAGTAGATGATAAGCAATTAGATAATCTAGTTAAATGCGATGGGGTGAATACAGAATACTCGAATATTGATGGGTATTATACAATTCCTGATTTTGGTTGTATTTATGATGGGAAAAATAATAAGTTAGGTAATGCTATGGTTTTTTTAATTACATCTAACCTTGGTGAAGAGAGTATAAGTTTGAAAAATATTAATAATATTAAGGAAAAATATATTTATTTAATTCCATTTCATTATTTGGTGAAAAATAAAAATGCTGATGTTTTATATTATGAGAAAGATAAATATATATATGAAGTTTATGTTAATAATGGTCGTAAATGGGAAAGAAAAAATGATGTAATAGTGAATGGTAATAGCGTTGAAGTTGTAAATAATATTCATGATTTTATGAGTAAAAGATCTGTTTTATTTACTAATGCCGAAGCTAAAGTTTTTCAAAAATATAAATTTGATGTCAATAAGGATGGCGTGATTGATTTTATAAATGTTAATAAAAAAGGTAATGGTTTATCATCTATTAGTATTATAGATGGGCAGACCAAACATATGTTATACGAAAATAAAGAAATTTTTAATCCTTCATTTACTGAATGTGTTTATAGTAGTTTTGATAATATCTCAATAAGTAAAAATAATTTTACTTTGGAGTATACTACTTGTTCAGATAGCTCTGAAATAGGACATCGTTATTCAACATTTAAAACAGAAGAAAATAAAGAACCTGTTTTAATACAGGATAATTATTTGATTTATCCTCAAGGAGAGCTGCCACCAAAATATAAGCCCAAAAAGGTAAATTGTATGTCTAATCAAATTATTAGATTTAGTAATTATGCAGGGCGATGCGGTTAAGTTGAAAGCAACTTGTAATTTTTATAGAAGTTTCAAATGGTAGTTTATGAGTCAATAAATTATTGAGTTTGTTAACAGTTCCGAATTTTCTTGGAAAAATGAGTTTATTGGGTTAACTCCAGGAACAAATGCATTTAGCCTAAAATGGAAAGAGGTAGTTAGAAGAGAAGGAGAAAATTCAGTAAAATAGAACATCAGTTTATAAAAAAAACATTATGATGTAACAATAAATAAAACTATAAAGTCATTAAAAAATGATTTGCGAACTCATTCTCATGCATTAAATGATGTTGTTTGGTCGACATCTGTTCAACAGGGACCTAAAAATGAAATTATAAATAAAGTTATCAAAAAGTTGGGTGATACACCTGCAAATACAAAAG
>NZ_OOGT01000091.1 GCF_900323515.1 Acinetobacter stercoris
GAATTGACTATTCCAAAACCTCAGAATGTAAATAANTATGAAAACTACTTTAAATGCCCAATCAAGTTTAATACAGATAAAACCAAGATAACGATCTCAAAGTCATTGCTCAATTTAAAAATAAAACAGGCTGACCCTTTTCTTTTAGAAATTTTATGCGATCAGGCAAACTATCTGATTAAAGATATGCCACAAGAAGATTCATTTATAGAGTTGGTATATATACATATTATAAAAGCGATTGAAAATAATCATGCACAAATTGATTATATTGCCAAATCATTAAATACCTCACCAAGAATGCTGCAAAAAGATTTAAAAAAGAGAGGGATTTCCTTCCAGATGATTCTAAATAATACCCGTATAAATCTTGCAAAAAAACATCTTAAAAACGAAAGCTTATCAATAACAGAAATTGCCTTTTTACTCGCCTATAAAGACCAAACTTCATTTAATCGGGCTTTTAAAAACTGGACAGGGGTAGCACCCTCTATTTGGAGAAAAAAAAACCTATACAATATTTAACATCATCATTATTTTTTCAAATCGCTTTTAAGATCAGGTTATGTGCCTCAGCTATTTGTATAATGTTTTGATTATAAATCGTGCTGATGTTTACCAACCATATTTGAGTTCCAGGCCAAGATAATTTGCATTTTTACCCCCAGCATCTTTAATGGTATCCCCCACTTGATAATGAACAGCTTCAGCCGCAACAGACAGATTGCTGTTAATTTTTTGATCGGCTCTTAGTTGTAAATACATTCCTGTCCAGCGAGACCCCTGACCTGCTGTCTTAGACATACTACTATTCCCCTGAAAGTAAATTGCATCTTTCGTTGTCTCTCGCCATTGGAAACCCAAGGCACTTAAAAAAGTTAATTTATCCGTTGGCTTAATCGTTACAGATGGTTTCACGTGAATCATATTGCTATAACCAGTATATCCAGCCAAAGTAAAATATGATCCATTGGCAAACAACTGATTAAATGTATTCAGTTTGCTATCCTGAGGATTTTTATCACCCGATGCAGCATCCAGTTGTAACCCTAGACGTGTGGACCATGGATCTGTAAAGCTATACCCTGTAATACTACTAATTGCCCATGCATGAATAGATTGCTCGCCAATGTCTCCATATTGAAGCATCGCTTCAATATCCCAATCGATATTGTTCTTTTTCCCCATATGTCGAACATCATATAAATCGCGTATTTCATGTCCTGAAGCATTCGGGAAAGTCGCATTATCACGTTTATAACGTGAATAATACCCTGATAACTCTCCACCTAATACATTTTGTTTATCTATCCGGAAGCCATTAAAAGTCAAATTGCTTTTGGAGTGATCATTAAAAGTATCGTTTTTTTCAACCTGAACTGGTCTGGTCAAATAACCTAGAAACCGCCATTCATCATATTCATAGGCTGACCAGATACCATCAAAAGATTGACGTACATTGGGCCCTTCCCTGTTTGAAATAAATCTCTGCAAGTCAAATGCCATTTCCTGACGTCCCACTCTAAATTTAAATGTTCCGTTATTCAATGGACTTACCCAAGCAATAAAAGCCTGTTCAAGATCAAGTCTATTCTGATCTGTTGCTGAAATATTTTTTTTATTGAAAGCCCGGGAATCAATCAGTTGAGTAAATATTTGCAGATGATCACCAATGCGGGCATCTGCATGTAACTGCAAGCGCTGAATTAAATAACTGTCTGCAGGATTATGAGCTGTACCAAATTTGGCATGATTATTTATTTCAAAGCGCTCTCGTACATTAGCGCCAAGCGATAAATAACTCTTTGTAACAAATGGAATATATTTCAGTCCATCACCTGTCTTCTTGGGGACACAGGGCATTTTGAGTACATCCCAGTTTTCTTGCCAGCGGTTAGTTAAAATATTTGGACGATCAGGGCAAGTTGAGGATGTTACAGTTTCAGCATAAGCAGATTTAAAGCAGAACATACTACTCATCAAGACTAAACCGCTATAGAAAAATTTAAGATGTAATCCTGAGTTTTTTAAAACATCGTTTTTATGATAGGACATAGGCAAGTTCATCTTCTTATCCAAAGTACCAGGTGTGCATTTTCAAATATGAGTTAAGCTTCGACTACAGTCCTTGCATTGCAGCTGAGCAATGCAAGAAACCATTTTTAATATTGAATCTTTGAGGATGACTATTTTAGTTGTGCGTGGATTTCAGCAATGTAACCCCCAGGGAATTGAATGATCGCTGATTCACGAGAATCTGACTTAAAGGCATTAACAAGAACTTTAGCACCTGCTTTTTTTGCTTTTTCTAGGGTTTCAGACAAATCTTTGACCTCATAACCCGTCATTTCATGCCCATAGGGATACGGCAAATGTCCATCAGTAGCAAAAACAGTCATTTTGCCAAAATCAGATTCAACACGGATACGCCGATAAGTATCCTGTGGACGGCCAATTTCTATACCCGATGCTTTAGAAGTATCTGAAACAACTTTACCGTGTGAAAAATTCACAAATTTCTTAACAAAAGCATCCGCACTTTGTTTTGATACATATACTCGATTTTCCGGGATGGTTTGCAATTTTTCATAATTCGGTTTAGTGGTATGCCAATACAATTGCATGTTAACTCCACCTGGCCACTGAATCACAGCATCTCGACCAACCGGATCAGGGAAAGTTTCCACAATAGTATCCGCACCATTGGCTTTAGCTGATAACACAGCCTTATCCATATCTTTCACCAAATAGCCTGTACGTTCTGTACCAAATGGATAAGGTATTGGTGTTTTAAAACCAAAGACAGATAAAGTCCCTACAGGAGTAAGAACCAACTGTGAAATCGTCTGGCTTGGAGTTGGTGTAACCTGAAAAACACCTTGCTTGGATTTAGTCCCACCAAAAGTTGCAATTAAGCTATCAGTAAATTTATCAAAATCCTCAGGATTCACATAAACATGAGTGGTGTTATATTGCGGTGAAACACCTGGTGCTTCAGTTTTTATAGCAGGCACTGCCTTTGCAGATACTTGTGGTGCAATTGCAATACTACTAAATAACATCGTACTTAAAATAAGAGTCGATATTTGTTTTTTCATGGGGTAACTCCTTGAATATAATTAAGATGCATTACATTTATTATTGCTTTACTTGCTGATCTGAAATCATGGTGACAATGACTAAAGCAGCAATAAGACCAAGATGTTCAAAGAAACTATTGAAAGTGCTAAAAAAAGTCGGACCTGTATGATTCCAGAAATCATTTGCTACAAACATTGCAACAGCAGTTAAACAGCCCAATGCACCAGCACCTAACCAGACATAACGATTAAAAATCACACAAAGAGAACCAACTATTTCAACCAGTATGGCTGCTACTGCCCAAAGCCACGCAGGTTGCAGCCCAAAACTGGCTTGCTCATCAATTGCCGCTTGAAAACCGATTAACTTGCTAATACCACCAACAAGGTAAGCAGAAACCAACGCCAGCCTTAAAATAGGGAGTAATCCTGAAATAGATAAAATACTTCTGACCCATTCTGGATTGTTTTTTACAGAGTAACTCATAAAACAACCTCACATATTTTTAATCATTTTTTAATGGCACTATAAAGCACATTAAAATAATGATCATAGTATTTTTAAAAATAAAAGCTTTTTCTAATGCGATCTACTTATTCAAATTCAAAAACATATATGAATTCCATTATTGACACTCAAAATATTTCTCTATACGTTTATTTGGCAAAAACCAGAATACTGCTAAAACACCCAGGATAACCAAGGTTAGCTTAGTATTTATCAAGCTAAAATAAATTGATGTGCCATATAAAATAATAGAAGGGATTAACTTCTCATCTTCAGTTAATAATTGAGAGGCTAAAGAAAATTCACCTTCATGTTGAACAATAACTTTCTCCAGTATTCGATAAGCCAATGCACACATAAACAAACCGAATGCATAAATTGCTGTTGGAATAGGTGCATAACCTGTATGAGCTGCCCAGGCAGTTGTTAATGGGATCATGGTTAACCAAAACATCAGATGTAAATTAACCCATAAGATTTTTCCATTTATGCTTTCAACCACCTGAAATAAATGATGATGGTTATTCCAATAAATACCAATATAAATAAAACTTAAAATATAACTAAGAATTAAATGAAGCTCTTTTATTAAAGCAGATAAATCATTTCCTTGAGGGATTTTAAGCTCCAACAACATCACTGTAATAATAATCGCAAAAAGACCATCACTTATAGTTTCCAGGCGGAGCTTATTCATTTACCTGAACTCCTAATCTGGCTGAACAAATCTGTTATTTCTTGCAAGATAGGATAAATACAACACAGGTATAATAAAAAAGGCGACACTCCAGAAATCAAAATACACATATAAAAATGCGCCTAAAAATGCACCGATAACAAAACCGATGACGATACTTAAACTATGCAGTAACTTCCGTTTATTATCCTGATTCCTGTTTCTAAAATAATTGGATATATCAATACCAAGTTGGGTTGTATTCCCTGTCATCATCGTACTTGGACTAATATGTTTAATAAGCGTTTTACTTGAGGTATTCCGGATAGCCAAGGCTATGAGCCCTAATCCTCCAGTTAGTGCAACGGTGACACTACTGGCATCATTAAAAGGTTCAAAATAAAGCCCTGAAACCATAAAACCTGTCAGAAATATTGCTTCACCTAAAAACAGATAACTCAGGGTAGTATGTTTTAGAGCACTTCGATCGATCCAGTATTTGGTTATTGCTACTGTGAGAATAAATAATGGAATCGCAGCTAGTTTAATCCAGATACCTGCTCCACCTTTGACCCAAGCTGCTCCAGCCAAAACCAGGTTTCCAGTAACATGTGCGGTAAAAAAACCAAACAGGGCAATAAAACCTATGGTATCTATTGCACCTCCAACAACAGTTAATAGCACTGGATCTCTGCATGTTTTCCAAAACCCGATGGAATCAGGACTTTCTGTTTGTATATTTTCCATTTCTATCATTACCTTTTAAAAAGGGCTGAACAGCTGAATTAAACTTTTTTATAATTTTCTCGATTTATATAAGCAAATATCATCAAAACTGGCGGAACAATAAACAGCCATAACAAGGCAAATTTATATATGATTGCTGCAATCGCACAGCCCACCGCAAAGCTCAACATTGTTGGGAAAATTGAAGTCAGACGTTGTCGAATTTGAGATTTTTTTTCGCTGGCTGGTTGAGTAAAAAGTTCACCAATATCTAACATTAACTGTGTAGTTGAACCCGTCATCACTGTCGTAGGTGATTCCTTTTGCCAATGTAGACGATGCATGGCATTCTGGATCGCCATTGCAGTAACCAGTAACATTCCTACTGTAAAACTACTAATCGTGTCATGCTTTGGAAAAGGTAGATAAAAGAGTGATATTGCTGCTGCCAAACCAAAAAATATAAACATCAACTTAAGCAAAAATGTATATGAACTTTTTTGATTTTTAAGAAACTTCCAGTCTATGAGTTTGGTCAATAGAACTGCAATACAAAACATCGGCAATGCTGCCAGTTTCGCCAATGCCCCTGTTTGACTATCAGATACCAATGCTGCGCCAAGCGTTACAAAGTTACCTGTAACATGAGCAGCAAATAAGCCATGCAAAGCCAGAAAGCTTGCGGTATCGACATAACCGGCATTAAAACTCAATATTTTACTTAGATTGAATCGCATTATTGATCACATTGCCTCGTCGTCTATGAAATTAAATTTTTGATCACAGGAATCAACTGTTCACCAATAACAATTCCTAATAAACCACATAAAGCAACTAGGGGTGGAGCTGGAGATTTCACATTCAATAGGTAATACAAAGCACCTACCAATAACCCGACAGCTAAGGAAACTAAATACATTTTCATGTGATACTCTCTAATAAAATCCCACCCTTTTTCAGATGGGATTTTTTAGGACAATGTTAAAAGGCGAAACAAGAGCAACCTAATGCACCCCAAAATGATTTTTTATCTTTCTCATTTACAGGGACATCAAGCATCCATGCATGTGAATGCCCGTGCATGTTGCAACTATTTGAACATCCGCACATCGCAGAGTTTTTTTGCAATGGTTGTAAAGATGGAGCATTACGATTTTCAGATAATCTCCACTGCCCACCAAAACGTTTTACCGGAGACCAGTCTGGAGAAGCTGGCGGTAATGGTGGATCTTCATGTTTAAACTCTGCACCTGCATAAACGATTTTGCCATTCATCACAGTGAGAACCGATTCAATCCATTGGATATCATCACCATCGACCTTGAAATAATCATCTGAAAGTACAACCAGATCTGCATGCTCACCAATGCTCAAAGCACCTTTATTACTTTGCTCGCCAGAAAACCATGCTGAACCTTTAGTCCAGAGTTTCAATGCTGTTTGACGGTCTAAAAGGTCTTTTTCATCATACAAAGGTAAACCGCCTACAGTTTTACCTGTGGTGAGCCAGCCTAAACAAACCCATGGATTATAAGATGCAACACGGGTTGCATCAGTACCCGCACCTACAGGTACGCCGAGTTCCAGCATTTTTTTCACAGGTGGTGTTGCTTTTGCTGCTTCTGCACCATAACGCTGTACAAAGATTTCCCCTTGATATGCCATACGATGCTGAATCGCGATACCGCCCCCTAATGCACCAATACGCTCAATATTCTTTTCAGATACAGTTTCTGCATGATCAATAATAAAACGTTGTTCAAATGGCTGTTTTGCATTTACCCGTTCAAATACATTTAATAAACGTGTGATGCTTTCATCATAGGTCGCATGGATTCGGAACGGCCATTTCTTTTCAGATAAATGCTCTACAATGGCTTCAAGCTCACTTTCCATTTTTTCAGGTAAATCTGGACGTGGCTGATAGAAATCTTCAAAATCCCCGGCTGACCAAGTCAGGTTTTCACCTGCCCCATTCATCATGAATAATGCATCACCGTCACCAGGAAATGTCATTTCGGTCCAGCGCTTATAATCCTCGAGCTCCTCACCCGCTTTTTGAGCAAACAGGTTATATGCAATCCGAACAGTCAATTGATCTTTTTCATGCAACTCTTTAATTACATCGTAATCTTCTGGGTAGTTCTGTCCGCCACCACCTGCATCAATCGCTGATGTAAGCCCCAAACGGTTCAATTCACGCATAAAGTGACGCGTCGAATTAACCTGATCTTCAACTGGCAATTTTGGTGCCTTACCTAAAGTTGAATACAAAATTGCAGCTGATGGTGTTGCCAATAACAGCCCCGTAGGCTCACCTTTTTCATCTCGCTCAATACGTCCACCAGGCGGGTCTGGTGTATCTTTATTGAATCCAAGCACATCCAGTGCAGCACGGTTCAGCATGGCGCTCGCATATAAATGCAGGACAAATACGGGGGTATCAGGTGCAGCTTTATTGATTTCAGCCAATGTAGGTAGACGCTTTTCAGCAAACTGAAATTCTGTCCATCCTCCAACCACTCTGACCCATTGCGGAGCAGGTGTATTATCGGCTTGCTCTTTTAACAGTTTTAAAGCTTCTGCAACAGATGGAACACCTTCCCATCGTAATTCCATGTTGTAGTTCAAACCACCACGAATAATATGCAAGTGGCTGTCGTTTAAACCCGGAATAACACGGCGACCATTTAGGTCAATAATTTTGGTTGAAGCTTTTGCCAGCTTCATGATGCTATTTTCATCACCAGTTGCAACAACCTTTCCATCTGCAACAGCGATCGCCTCAACTTCTGGATTTTTAGAATCGAGGGTGGTTATTTTTCCATTTTTGAGAATCAACTGTACATCTGTCATGATTTTCTCCATGTAGATGAATATTTATTTTTTATAGAAATCAGGCACAATATATGCCTGATTTATTGATTTTTTATTTTGCAGGAACTGGAGCGAGGACTTCATGTTGTGATTGGGTACGTGCAGGTGCCTTGTGTACCATCGTATAGGCATAATCTACGCCCATACCATAAGCACCAGAATGTTCGCGTACTAGATTCATTACAGCATCATAAGTTTCCCTGTGCGCCCAGTCACGTTGCCACTCAAGTAAAACCTGCTGCCATGTTACAGGGATAACACCTGCCTGAATCATGCGTTGCATGGCATAATCATGAGCTTCTTTTGATGTACCACCAGAAGCATCTGCCACCATATAGATTTCGTAATCGCCTTCTAACATCGCACCGAAAGAAAAAGTGATATTGCAAACCTCTGTCCATAAACCGGATACAATAACTTTTTTACGCCCATTGGCTGCCAAGGCATCACGTACTTTTTGATCATCCCACGAATTCATTGAAGTACGTTCCAACAACGGTTTTTCAGGGAAAACATCCAACAATTCAGGATAAGTTGGTCCAGAAAAACTTTCTGTTTCAACAGTTGTAATCGTTGTAGGAATATTAAAAATCTTAGCGGCTTTAGCCAGACCAACCACATTATTTTTTAAAGTTTGACGATCAATCGATTGCACACCGAAAGCCATTTGTGGCTGTTGATCGATAAAAATGACCTGACAATTTGTAGGTGACAGTTGTTCTAAAAGCGCTTTATTCATTGTACTTCTCATCATAAATATGAAAGAACATCTATCAAATCAAAATATTACGTAAGTGAATAGATAAAGTTTACAATACACTATGTATCTTCAAAAGATACAATAAACCCAACATATTGATTGTAAAATAAATTAAATTAATCATATCTCACACAACATCAATAGAAATAAGCTGAGAGCAATGGATAAATTAGACTGTATTAATACGTTTATCAGTGTGGTTGAAAATGGAAATTTTAGTCGTGCTTCACGTAATTTAGGGATAACTAGAGATCAGGTTGCCAAAAGGATTTGCTATTTAGAATCGATTTTCAGCACAACGTTATTTATACGTAATACCCGTAAAATGGATCTGACCAGTTCAGGTGAAAAGTTCTATCAACACTGTACAGTGATTATGAGTGAATATGAGTGGGCAACGAATGAGTTTCTCTATGAACAAAAATATCCTGAGGGACAACTCAAAATAAATGCACCGCGTTCATTTAGCCAGATTTACCTTACCGGGATTATTTCTGCATTCATGGAAAAGTATCCGAGCATTAAAATTGATCTTTTTCTTTCAGATAAATTTTCTGAAATTCATGAAGATAAATATGATTTAACTTTGAAAATCAGCCATAAATTTGATGAACTAAATGCACATCTATTTGCTACTTATGATCGGTATCTTTATGCAACACCAGCCTATTTAAAAAAATTTGGTACACCAAATAATATTGAGGAGTTAAAACAACACAGTCTCCTATTCTATTCACAAAAAAATCTGGACACCAAAGTTGTACTTACAAAAGATGGAAAGCAACAAACAATATATTGCGCCCCTAAATTAACCTGCAATAGTGGAGATTTCCTTCTTGAGTTTTGCAAACATGATCAGGGAATTATTTTCTTACCTGATTTTTTGGCTCAAAAAGACGAGGAGTCAGGCAAAATTGTACGATGTCTACAAGACTATCAGGCAACTAAACTCTATTTTTATGCCGCCATACCCACCAAGCAAAAAACATCAAAAAAAGTTCAGTTATTTTTAAATTATCTCAAAGAATATTTCCCTCCACTTAGCTAATTTTTTCTGATATATCCATACAGCAAGTATTATTTATCTGATCTTTAGAGAACTACATCGCCAATATGGATGATCTAGTTCTCCAAATCCTCACTTACGTCTTAGAAATATTTATCGATAATTGGGGAATATAATAAGGTTACATTTATATTTTAGAGATAAAATGCTTTACAAGCTAAAATAAAGCAAACTGTTTTTACTAAAGTCTTTAAATTCGGTAAAATCCCCTCAACCATTTCATTCCAGTCAGCATCTGAGCAAGGTACTGTATAACCTATTGTTTTTCTACATTTCTTAAACATGTGGAAATACACCAGTCAATGTGAGCAAATTAAAAATGCAAAACCAACTTAATGTTATTGATAATTTACAAAATCAAGGCATTACAGATAAGCCTCGCATTTCCGTTGCCCCGATGATGGATTGGACAACTAAAGACTATCGCTTCTTTGCTCGCCTATTTAATCCAAATGTCATCTTATATACAGAAATGGTAACAACAGGTGCGATTTTATTTGGTGGAGCAAACCGACACTTAGACTTTAATAAGGAAGAACATCCTATTGTGTTACAGCTTGGTGGTTCAAATCCGAAAGATTTGGCAACCTGTACTAAAATGGCACAAGACTGGGGCTATGATGAAGTCAATCTGAATGTTGGCTGTCCAAGTGACCGGGTACAAAACAACAAGATCGGAGCATGTTTAATGGCTGAACCTGATCTGGTTGCGGAGTGTATAAGTGAAATGCGTAATGCGGTTGATATTCCTGTAACAGTTAAACACCGCATAGGGATTGATGACATGCAGACTTATGAGGAAATGCTGCATTTTGTTGATACCGTTGCTAAAACAGGTTGTGACAACTTTATTGTTCACGCACGGATTGCACTACTTCAGGGACTATCGCCTAAAGAAAACCGTGAAGTCCCTCCTCTACGCTATGAAGATGTCTATCGCTTAAAACGAGAACGTCCCAATTTAACCATCGAAATAAATGGCGGCATCAAAACGCTGGCTGAAACACAACAGCATCTAAAGCATGTCGATGGTGTCATGATAGGTCGTGAGGCATATCACAATCCTTTCCTCCTGGCAGAACTAGGTCAGCTATGGAATTTAGACATTCCGGATCGTTTTGAAATAATGGAACAGATGTTACCTTACATAGCAAAACGCCTTGAAGATGGTGCTCCTCTTTCAGTTATTACAAGACATATATTAGGATTATTCCAAAACCTGCCTGGTGCACGAAAATGGCGTCAAGCACTCAGTGGCGGCAATGCCAAAACCTTTGCCGATGTTGAAAATGCTCTGGTGAATATAAAAGAAGCCATGAAAAGAACTGAGGATTACCTGCAAGCTCATACAGAGTAATTTATACATAATAAATTGACTTGAATTGAGCTACTTATTTTATCACTTAGAGATATTGGGTCTGGTTCTGACAAGCAGTAGAGACACAAGCCCAATCCTTTATATTATTCACAAATCTACAATAAACTTGACTAAAACCATCAAGAATAAGAAATTAATTATGAATATAATTCAATGGATTATTAGATATAGGAAAATACTTTGAAAACAAATACTTCATTATTAGTAATAGCATGTATTGCAACTGGACTTACTGCTTGTGCATCGACATCAAATAATACAAATACATCAGCACCTAAAATAGGTATGGCAAACCCAGCGAGTACATTTTGTGTAGAGCAAGGTGGTGAACTCTCTATTCGTAAATCAGCAGATGGCGGAGAAGTTGGCTATTGTAAACTCCCATCAGGACAGGAAATCGAAGAATGGGAATTCTTCCGTAAGTCTCAAAAACAGTAAGTTAAAATATGGAATATAAGGGGCTATTAAGCCACTAAAGTATCTATTCTTAACGAAATAAAAATATAAATAAACAATTAAATAATGGCTCAAGTCATCAATGGATATACTACAAATTATTGTGGTATATCCATCTTAAAAACAAGTTTAAACAAACTTGTTCCTAAATAAACTTATCTGGCTAAACCTTCTTGCTGATAATTTGGTGAACGATGACCATACAGCAAACCCTCTCCTGGATTTGAAGGCGTTGGCGAAAGCATCTGGATATTGACTGCACTTGCAAGCGGATATGCCCGATCATTCAAACTACCGGCAATCTGCTCAACTAACGCACCAACAACAGCACCAATTAACCCGCCATTACCGTTATTACTTGATTGAACCTGCTTTCCTTCTCCAGTCCAGATGACTTCACCTGTTTTTAAATCCACAAGCTTCGCTTCTGCGCTGACCGATGCCACACTTTGAATAACCTGATATTTAGAACCATATTCTTTAATTCTGATATACAAAGCTGCATCTGCACCAAAAATTTCTTGCAATTTTTGTGGTGCAATAGATTGGGCATCACTGCCGTTGGTCACGCCATTTTCCTTAAACATGTTATCAACAACAGAAACAGGAAAAACATAATACCCTGCTTCAGCAACAGGCATCATCACCGTTGGCCAGTAGCTGTAAGTTGCCTTTACATCTGGTGAATCATTTACTGGTGGTAATACCAGAATAGATTTTGGCATATGTGATTTATATGCCGTAATATCTTTATGGTTTTTCGAAACTGTAGTTGCACAGCCTGTAAAAATGAGGCTAGAAACAAGCAGACTTGAAACAAGAACTTTTTTTATCATGATTTAGCCTGCTCAACATTTACATTCATTTTTTGTAAAAGACGATCCATTAACACTGTAGATTCGGGATAAACCTGACGCTCCAGCTGAAAATACTCTGCCGCCTTTTGAGCATTATTTTGCTGCAAGAAAAGCAAACCTAAATGAGCATACAGACCAGGTGGAACAGCCAGATTTTTAGCCTTGGCTTTTTCAATTTCAGCTTCAAGCTTAATGATTTGCTGGCTTGGAGATGCCTTTTCAGGTGCGTTATACATCAAATAGGTTTGTTGGGGATATGAGCCCCAACTATATAAAGATTTTGGTGCAGAGGCACAGCCAACCAGACCGATTGCAATAAAGCAACTCAATACTATTTTTTTCATATTTCAGATATCCAGATTATTGCGCTGTCCAACGCTTACTTTGAATATCTGTCACCAAATTGTTTACAGCTTCACGAACAGCCAAGTCTAAAACTTTACCATTCAATGTTGAGTCATAAGATGCAGTTGAACCAAAACCGAGTACCTCACGTGCACTTAATGCATATTCTCCTGCACCCTGTACAGAATGAACAATTTCAGAAGTACGCACATCTACAATATTAAGATTAACTTTTGCATAAGCGACTTGCTGTTTTCCACGTCCCAAGATACCGAAAAGCTGTTGATCTCCAACCTCTTTACGACCGAACTCTGAAACATCACCTGTAATAACGAAGCGGGCACCTTTTATTGCCTGATTTGAATTGCTATAACCAACTTCTTGTTTAATTTCAGATAAATTATCGCGGTTTAAAACAGAGAAATAACCTGTTTGTTGCAAATGCGTTTCCAGTATTGTTTTAGCCTGACCACCTAAACGATCGACATTATCTGAAAACACACCACGCATATAGCTAGAGCGGTTATCAAATTTACCAATAGAAACAGGCACTTTTACACCAGTATATTTGACTTGAGCAGTCGCTGCTGCAACCTGCGGGCTTTGAATAGTTTTAGATGTTTCTGTCGTAGAACAAGCCACTAAACCTAATGATGACAATAATGCAGTTGTGATAAATAATTTTTTCATTTTTACTCTATAAAGTATTTATAAGGCGCATGTAGTATATAAAAAAAATACTCATAATAAAGAAAGAACTACAACTCAAAATGAGATTTAAATCATCCTTATATAAAATATCGCAAATTAATTCATTTGTTTTTTATAATTTTTAATCAGATATTCACAGTAAACCTTTTACTCGTTCTTCCTTATCCCGACTTTCTTATCGGATATTATTTTCCACATAAACCTTTGACTAAATCCTGAGCACATTTTTCAATCTTCTGATCTGAATCTTTTTTCCAAGCCAAAACAACTTCAGAGTTAAAACCTTTTTCTTTTAAAGGCAATAACCTGACGTTTTCAGGTACAATACTTTTAAACTCTTCAGGTACGATACATACCCCAATTTTAGCGGCAACCAGCTGTAGTTGAGCAACTTTTCTAGACTGGATTTTTGCCTGTTTCGGTATAAATCCAGCTGCCAGACATAAATTATTCACCAAATAATTCAGAACACTTCTAGCCCGATGCGGAGTAGACACAAATGCTTCATCTTTTAACTGCTGTATGCTGATTTCAGTATTATCCTTACATAGATAATGTTCCTTATGAATCGCAACATATAAAGGTTGCTGATAAAGGCGAATAACATTTAGATCTTCTACTGATTGAGAAATAGGTAAACGAAATAACCCCAGATCAATCTCACCTGTTAGAATCGCTTGTACCTGATATTCTGAGGAAAAAGTATTAATATCAAATTTTAAATTATGCTTTTCACTTACCTTTTGCAATGCTGAAATTTTAAACTGATCAATGACAATGCTACTTGAATGCGCAATTTTGATCGTAATATCATTCCCCATTGCTACACTTTTCGATAACTCAATAATTTGATCTATATTTTGAAGATTATTTTTAATTTTTCGATAAAACATCTCTCCTGCTTTAGTCAGTGTTGCCCTTTTCTCCCGCCGGTCAAATAGCTCAAATTCAATTTCTTCTTCCAATAATTTAATTTGCCGACTCAAGGCAGATTGAGCAATAAATAGTTTTTCAGAGGCTGCAATGAAACTACCTTCATCTACAATTTTAACCAGATAATTAAATTGTTTTAATGTTGCCACATTCATCTCGAAATTAGATCAATATTACTATTTTTCAT
>NZ_OOGT01000002.1 GCF_900323515.1 Acinetobacter stercoris
TGACTTTAATTGCTGATCAGTTTCCTCTGCCTGAAGTGCTTGGATATCATTATTTTTCAAAAAATATTGTGATCTTTCAAAAGAACTCATGTGAGAAGTATTTACCCGATTTTCATGCATCTTTACAGCATTGGCTTCACGTTGTTTTCTGGTTTCCTGTTCTTGCTGTTTTGATAGTTCAAAAAAGTTTACGTTCTCCTCCCCATGACGACCGTTCCAGCAGTCTATGCTGAATCGTCATCTAAGCAACCCCAGTCTTATGTTTTTTTACAGAACGCTGAAAATCAGAACGGTCGTCATGGGGAGGAGAACGTAAACTTTTTTGAACTATCAAAACAGCAAGAACAGGAAACCAGAAAACAACGTGAAGCCAATGCTGTAAAGATGCATGAAAATCGGGTAAATACTTCTCACATGAGTTCTTTTGAAAGATCACAATATTTTTTGAAAAATAATGATATCCAAGCACTTCAGGCAGAGGAAACTGATCAGCAATTAAAGTCATTACAAAAAGCAAAAAGTCGAGGCGCTATTTCAGAAAAAGATTATCAACAACAAATGATGAAACAAACTAAACCTTCTTATGGTCAAAAGAGTACTCAACCTGTACTCTCGATTCCTGTAGGTGAGTAAGCTTTTTAAGTTTCTTGATTGAGAGCAGTCAGATTTATCCAAAAATTATGAACTAGTTGAAGTGGATGATTTTTCTTTAATGGATAATTGTCCATTTTTTTCATCTAAAACAATCTGTAATTGTTCTGGGTGATTTAAAAAATGGATTGCCAATAGAGGTTCTAGCTCGGTTCTGATTTTTCTGGCTAAATGGCGCGCACCAAAACGGATGTCATGTTCTTGATAGAAATATGCTTTTGCAGCATCTGTCAAGATAATATGACGTTTTTGATGAGTTAAACGTTTATTCAGTTTTTCTATCTCAATATTTACCAATTGAGGTAAGGCATTTTCTTGTACAGGTTGGTAATGCAAAGTTCGATCTATGCGATTAATAAATTCTGGATCAAACTTCCGAAACATGATTTTTTCAATAATGGTTTGAGTCGGGACTCGCTTTAAACAGGCTTGTTGTAATGTTTTAGGTAAAAGATTAAGTTTATCCAAATATTGCTGGGCAGCCTGAGCACCAATATTACTGGTCATAAAGATCATACAATTGCGAAAATCAATGGTTTTAGTACCAGATGTAAGAGTAAGCCTACCTGTATCCAGTATATTCATTAGCCCACGAATCACTTCATTACTGGCTTTTTCAATCTCATCAAAAAGTATGATACCAGGACGGGTATGACTACCAGTGATTGCAGTTTCATCAAATAAGCTATGACCTTCTTTTGATCCGACATAGCCAGGGGGAGCACCAGTGATCGCAGCAGCATAATGTTCTTGTGACAATGTATTCATGTCTACACGGCAAAATGCATCAGCATGACCATAAATCGCTTCACTGATTAAACGAACAGTTTCAGTCTTTCCTACACCAGTTGGTCCGAGCATTAGCGTGACAGATAGCGGTCGTTCTGAGCTGGAAAAATCTGCTTTGACGACATATAACATTTTTTCGATTTCGCTTAGGGCTTTATCTTGTCCAATAATGCGAGCACGCAATAACTGCATAACATCATGTGGTTCAAAATGAAAACGAGGTTGACCAATCAAGCGATCTTTTTGAGAAAGTTGAGATGAAGTATTTGTTGCCACAACATGTAGTGCAGGATTGGTATTGGTCATGCAGCCCTGTTCCTGAGATGAAAAGACTAATTCAGCATAACAAAATTACAGTAAGTATCTTATAGTTTTAAGCAATGACATGATTGGAATAAACTCGGTTTGGAAATAACCTTTGAATTTAAAACTTGCCAAATATTAAAAAATCGATTCAAATATTTCCCACAATAAATCTAAAACGAACACGTAAAATGAATAAACAACTTTGCATTATATTATCAGTATTAAGTTTGTCTGCTTGTGGTGATGGATCAAATGATTCATCAACAGTAACCAGCCCAAATGCCGCTTTAGTTGCAAATACCACCACTTTATATGGTTATGATGGAAATTATGATTTAAATTTCAATCTTAATGTCAAAACTTATCATATAGATGAGAATAAAAATTTAACTATCCAGTATGCAATAGAGCCAGATTTTGCTACGGAAGCATTGAGGAGTTTTTTAACTCAGGATGGTATATCTACGACCTTACTACCCAAGCAAAAGAACAATACTTACTTGATTGGTGAAAATGCTTTATTTAATGATGGAAAGCTCGAATATACGGTCAGTAATGCTGTCTCGGATCATCCATTAACCTTGTCCTATCAATACAAAAAAATAGATGTTTCTGGTCTAGATATACTTAAGGATAGTAATAATCCGCTTCATAAACTGAAAAGTACTATAGAAGGTCAAATCGTAGTTGCCCTATTTGATCTATCTTATACCTCTTTGCAATTCCCTGAAGGTTCGATCTGTTGGCAAAAGCAAAGTGTAATAAATAGTCAGGAATTCATTGAATTTTATACAAATGTTGATAATTTTTCCAAACCAGAAAATTCGGAAATCGAAGCCTCAGGGAGTTGGAGTAATATTAACTGGGTCAAATTTAAAAATAGTGAGAACGGCCTTTCCGATACCGCAAATGTAAAATTGAACGTGAATGGACAAGAGTATTGGGGATATTATCATCCACAAAATGAGTTATTTAATGAAAATCAAGATGGCTTTTCTTGTGACTTAATGAATAAAACTGCCTTTGATGCCGTGAATCAGCCATTTGAAAAATTAAATACAGCTCAGCAAAAATAGTATTCGCTACAAAAGCCTTGAAAATCGTATGATAGAACCTAAATTAAGTTTTATATTTAGGTTTTAGAATTTTACTGTGAACGAAAACGCACGCGAGAACATAGAACGAATTTTGGCAAATATGACTCAGCTTCCTGGTGTTTATAAAATGCTAGGTAAAGATGGTGAGCTACTGTATGTAGGAAAAGCCAAAAATCTAAGAAATCGCGTGTCCAGTTATTTCGTGAAAACGATTGAGCATCCTAAAACGCAGGCACTGGTTGCACGAATTTATGATATCGAGACACTGGTTGTCCGTTCTGAAACTGAAGCATTATTACTTGAACAAAATCTGATTAAACTGCATCGTCCGCCATACAATATTATGTTGCGTGATGATAAATCCTATGTCTATATTTTCGTGTCAGCAGATAAGCCCTATCCGCGTATTGCCAGTGGACGGGGTAAAGGTAAACATCAGGTTGGCAAATTTTTTGGTCCATACCCTAGTGCCTATAATGCGCGTGATACGCTTTTGGTATTACAAAAACTGTTTAATGTGCGTCAGTGTGAGAACAGTTTTTTTTCGCAACGTAAACGACCTTGTTTACAATATCAGATCAAACGTTGCACCGCTCCTTGTGTGGGATTGATTTCACCAGAAGATTATAAAGAGGATGTGAATAATTCAATCCGTTTTTTACAGGGTGATACCAAAGAGCTTAATCAGGAATTGATAGCAAAAATGGAAGAGGCAGCTGAAAACCTGGAGTTTGAAAAAGCGGTCTTCTATCGTGACAGAATGGCTCTACTCAGGGATGTTCAGGCTCAACAAGCGATTTATAAGGTTAAAGGCGAGGCTGATATTTTAGCGATCGCTTATCAGGCAGGCGTAACCTGTGTCCAGATTATGCATGTACGTAATGGGAAAATGCTAGGTGGTAAAAGCTATTTCCCTGATATGCTCGGAGATGATCTGGGACAAATGCTCTCTGACTTTATGGCAAACTTTTATTTTCAGGTAGCAGACGAAGTTCCAGCAGAGCTGATTATTAATACTGCATTGCCAAATCGCAAAGAGATGGAACAGGCCTTTCAGCAACAGTTTTTAAAGAAAATTAATATTAAACATAATGTCAGGGAGACTCGTGCAGAGTGGCTTGAGCTGGCTCAGATGAATGTCCAGCACGCGATAAAAGGAAAACTTGCCAATCATCTTGAACTAAATGAACGTTTTTATCAGTTGGAACAGGTGGTCGGTCGTCCAATAGATCGTATTGAATGTTTTGATATTTCCCACACGATGGGAGAAGCAACAATTGCATCATGTGTGGTCTTCGATGCAGGTGGTGCTCGTAAACGTGATTATCGCCAATTTTCCATTCAGGATATTACTGCTGGTGATGATTATGCAGCAATGCGTCAGGCACTCACTCGCCGTTATAAAAAGCATATGCTCCCAGATTTACTTCTGATTGATGGAGGTAAAGGGCAGTTACATATGGCGATGGAAGTTATGCAGGAGCTTGGATTGGAAGCCTTTATGGTTGGTGTGTCTAAAGGAGAGGGGCGTAAACCTGGGCTGGAAACACTACATTTTACTGATGGTACCAAGATCCAATTACCCGAGGATCATAAAGCTCTGCATTTGATTCAACAGGTACGTGATGAAGCACACCGCTTTGCGATTACCAGACATCGTGCAAAAAGAGATAAACGTAGGGCGGGTTCAGTTCTTGAAGCTATTCCAGGTTTGGGACCTAAACGTCGTCGTGATTTACTGACTCATTTTGGCGGGATTCAAGGGGTACTCAAAGCATCTGAAAAAGAGTTAACTCTGGTTCCTGGACTGGGAGAAGTTATGGCTCGAACGATTTATAAAATATTGCATGAATAATATCGAGAAAACAGGAACGATTTGCTAAAACAATCATTGACTCTATAGTCATTAGCTATTTACCTCATTAAGTGACACGTTAATATAAATTTAATGAAAAAAATAGGGAAAGTTGATGTCACTTGAGCAGATTTATCAGGATATTGAAAACAAAGAATGGGTTGATATTCCCAAAGGCTGGTCTCAGGGGCGAACAATTTATGGTGGACTGGTTGCAGGAATGCTTTTGTATAAGGCTGTACATACAGTAAATGATGATCATAAAAAGCTGCTTAGTACCAGCATTACTTTTGTCGGTCCTGTACAAGAAGAAAGCGTAAAGTTGACAGCGGAAATTTTGAGACAAGGGAAATCAGTAACGACTATAGAAGTCCGTTTATGGCAGCATGATGCGGTTCAAAGTATTTTGATTGCAAGTTTTGGAACGCCTCGTGAGTCTACTATTGAAGTTTACCAGGAACGGATTGCTCCAGATTATCCAGATGTTGCACACCTTAATATTATGCCAAAAAGTGTCCCCACTCCCGAATGCTTTAAACAATTTCAATTGGCATGGGCTGAAGGGCACTATCCACTGACTGCCAGTGAACAGCCAGATTTTGGTGGATGGTTCCGCTTTGATCCTGAGCTACACCGACAACGGAAAATGAACGTATCTGATGTGGTCACTTTACTGGATGTCTGGCCACCAGGTGTTTTACCTTTATTCAAGATGCCAGCACCATCAAGCTCACTTACATGGCACATCAGTTTTATTCATCCTTTGAATCATGATTTAGATGCTTGGTTTAAATATAAAGTATTTACTGATTATGCAATGCAAGGATATTCAACAGAATATGCGCACTTTTGGGATGAAAATAATCAGCTAATTGCGATCTCTAGACAGACAGTAACCGTGTTTACCTAGTGACAGTGTAATCCATTTCGTATAAAGTGATGCATGAGTTGAATAAGGTCATTTGCAAAGATTTTAGTTCAAATAGATGCATTTAAAGGGACAAACTGGCGGTGTCTATGACTACAGGTCGTATCCTGAACATACCAAATATTTTAACATTAGCTCGAATTGCGTTGATTCCAGTTTTCCTGTTAGTTGCCTATTGGCCACCTGCTGTTGGTGTTGCTGGTCATGAAGGTGGCATGTTGAGACACAGTATTTTGACGGCCATTTTTGTTATTGCGGCGGTCACGGACTGGTTTGATGGCTATCTGGCACGTTCTTTGAACCAAACATCGGCGTTTGGACGATTTCTTGATCCTGTTGCTGATAAGTTGATGGTTGCAACGGCTTTGATTGTTTTGGTTCAGTGGAAACCAAGTATTGCTATGGCATTTGCTGCAATCGTTATTATTTCACGTGAAATAACCGTTTCAGCATTGCGTGAATGGATGGCGGAACTAGGGGCAAGGACAAGCGTAGCAGTATCTACGGTGGGTAAGTATAAGACAGCTTTTCAAATGATTGCTATATCAGTATTTTTATTGAATTGGCAACCATTGGAAACATTGGCATATATCCTACTCTATACAGCAGTGATTTTAACACTCTGGTCGATGTTTATTTATCTGAAGGCAGCTTGGCCCTATCTTAAGCAACCTTAAAACAAAAAAGCTTAACCTCAGGGTTAAGCTTTTTTGTTTTAAGTGATTCAAATTTATTTTTTGGTATATTCCTCATCATTTAACACCATTTTCCATTGACCATTTTCCTGGTATGGAGCTTTGTTGATCACAAAGTTCTGTCCAATTCCTTCTGCACCACCTACTCGAAAGTGAGAACTATCAAACTCTGTGATAGGAGCCTTGATACTGGATGACTCTGATGTTTTGATATCATCATGACTGGATACGGTTTCTGCTTTTTCCTGACGTGAATATTTTACTTCACCATTTTTGTTAATATTGAGAATACTTACTTCATTTTCCCACTGACCAATATAATCTGTATTGGTTTGTAAATAAGGCGATGTTTTTGTACAAGCTACAATAAGAAGAGTGCACAAAGCAGAAAAAAATAAATTGCGAATTTTCATCTATATTGCCCATAACAAGGAATATTTTTAGTATTCATCGGAATTCTGTGAAAGTCTTTAATTTTTTTCAGAACTTCTGTAACGAGATCAAGATGCACAATTTGATTATATTCATTTTATGCAAATATGATATTTTCCAAAGCGACAAGTAAAGCAAAATCACAACAGGGTGAATGTCTATATGCGAGCACTGATGGATTTCTGGAAAGGTTTTAAACTATTACCTTCCGCATGGTTGCTTCTGGTTCAACTACTTATTTTAATTTTGTCCGTATTTACTGCTCATAGTGCAACCTTTCAGGAATTCACTTGGTCATTAGGCATATTGGCTTTGCTCATTATCGCAAAAGTCATAAGGCAAACCCCTATTTATACTTTACTCGGATTATTTTTTGTTGTTGGGGCGCTTATTTTATCTTTTCTGATATTGCTTGGATATCACTCACTAACTATGCAAGTCAGCGCAGATATTTTTCATGCTTGCGCTTATTTTTCAGCGGCTTATGGACTGATTCTCTATATGTTTACAGATAAATATGTGACCAAAGATGAACTTTTTGCTGCTGGCGCTGTATTTACTCTGATTGTTTGGGCTTTTGCATTCTTATATAACATTTGTCAGCTTATAGTGCCAAATAGCTTTTCAAACCCAAATTATCATGGATTACAGACCTGGGTTGATTTGTTATTTATCAGCTTTAGTTTGCAATCAGCTACTGGATTATCAGATTTGATGCCTGTGAGTCCGCTTGCACGTGTGCTTGCAATGTTACAGATGTTTTGTGGTGTAATGTACCTAACCTTGATTGTGTCACGCTTAGTCGCAATGCACTACATCAGAATTCGACCAAATGAAAATAAAGGAATAGAAAAAAGTTCTGATGAATAAAAAAAGGACTCATATGAGTCCTTTTTTTGATTACCAATTTCTTAAAGAATTAGAAACGGTATTTAGCATTTAAACCAAAAGTATCTGTATCGTAGCTAGAACCTGTAGTATTTGCGTGAAGATAGTTAACACCTACTGCAACAGCTGGAGTGATGAAATAGTTCACGTTTGCACCCCAAGCTTGGTCTACACGGCCAACACCACCATCACTACCAAGGAAAGTAGCACCTACGCTTAATTTAGGGTTTAGGTAAAGATCAGATTTTAAACCATAAACGTTTTCTTCACCAAAAGTACCAGCAGCTTCAAAACCAACTGCCATGTTTGTACCAGTGATAGGACCTACGTATTTAGCACGAGCTGTTACAGCATCATTTTTATCTTGGATTGCGTTTGACGATTCAATACCAGATGCGATGAAACCATTTTTCATGATACCGAAGGTATCAAGAGAGAATTGGTCAGCAACATTTGTATAACCAACAGCTAACAAGAAGTTAGGAGCTAAAACACCACCGACTTCAAGTGCATAACGGTCACCGTTGTCATCACGAGTTACATTGTTACGGCTGTCGTTATTTGTGTGGTTGTATGATGCACTTGCGTACACAGGTACAGGAACATATTTAGTGTTGAAATATGCTTCACCTTTCACACCATAGTTATGAGATTCGATGTCTCTACCATTTTTCTCATTATATTTTGCATAATTATATGCAGCAGAAACGTTAGACGCTTGGTTTAAGAAAGCTGCTTCAGCAAGTGGACCTTTAGAAGAGTCTACGTTTTTTAGGTAATATGTACCTTGAACACCACCAGTGAAGTTGCCGCCATTGTTTGCAGTATTGTCATAGAACTCTGACTGACCTTGAACTTCAAACTGATAAGCTTGAGCGCCGGTCATGGCTAATAATAAAGCAGTGGCTAAACCGAGTTTTTTCATAATCATTTCCAAAGGTTGAAATGGGTAAACAGAAGGTTATTGTATTGTAACAATATATTAAGTCAATGATGTATAAAGACATTATTCTGTTTGCTTTTACTGGTGATTTAGTTATGATTAAAAATTGCTCAATTGAGCAAAAGAAAGTCAACCTAAAAAAATATGTGGGATAACAACATTATATTGATGGAAAAATATAGAAAAAAATGGAATTAATAAGGAAAACGTGAGTTTTTTTTATTGATAAAACTTCTTGAGTTGTATTCTTTTATTGGTAAAAACATTGCCAAGGGTAGCCCTTTTTTCATTTTTCTTTAATAGTTCTATCGCTTTTTTGAAAGATTGATTAAAGAAAAACAAATTTTTTGAGTTTTATGAATTATTTGTGTATGTTTTTTATTCAAACGAAAGGCTGAAATGTATATTATTTCACATCTATTTGTAAAATCGATGATTATTTCAAAGTTGATTGAATTGATCGGATTTACAAACAGCAATTTTTTTTTAATAATAGCCTCATCAAATAGATCTAAGATTAGATCAAAAGATTTACTTTTTATCCGCCCAGCTTTCCCCAAGGTTGGGCTTTTTTTTGTCTAAAATTTAAGTTGTTACTACATACTCATAAAGTATTTTTTGATACCTCTAAAATCATTGTTTTTTATCCTATCTCAATTAAGGTGGGGATATCTAAGGGAATTAGAGAGAACTTGAAATATGGATGTTTTAAAAAACCAAATCGCCATAACTATTGATCAGAGATTTTCAGGATATCAGTGGCTGGTGGTGATCTTATGTTTTTGTATTGCTTTATTCGATGGTTTCGATACTCAGGCTGTAGCATTCACAGGACCTGCAATAATCGATGCATTCCATTTGTCTCCTAAAGCGCTAGCCCCTGTTTTGACTGCAGGTATTATTGGAATGACTGTTGGGGCAATGTGTTTGGGGATGTTAGGCGATAAGCTCGGTCGAAGAAAAACATTGATGTTGTGTATCTTTATTTTTGCGACAGCAACATTTTTAACAGGTTTTGTCACACATTTAGATCATATTTTTATGTTGCGTATTTTAGCTGGATTAGGGATGGGAGGGGCGACGCCTGTATTATTGGCACTGGCTGCGGAGTATTCTCCAAAACGCTATAAAGGGCTTGTAACCACAGGAGTATTACTGGCTTTACCAGCAGGTGCGATGCTAGGAGGATTACTGGCTGCTAAAATTATGCCTGTATGGGGCTGGCAGAGTATCTATTTTATTGGTGGTGGTATACCCCTGATTTTATTGTTAGCACTTTTATTTATCTTGCCAGAGTCGTTGGAATATTTACGACAAAAACCAAATGAGATAAATACAAAGCGTATCCAGCAGATACTGAATAAAATTTCAGGACAGCCTATTCAGTTAAAACAATCACATCTGGTTCAAACTCAGGAAGTAAAAATCGAAGCAGCCAAGTTATCGGTGTTATTTCAAAAAACAATGGCTAAAACTACATTGGGTGTCTGGGGGACTTACTTTTTTAACTGGATTGCATGGTTCATGTTGCTGTCATGGCTTCCAACAATATTAAAACAGGCAGGGCTTGATCCTATTGATGCACCTTATGCCTCAGTTACTGTCAATGCAGCATTTATTTGCTTTGCAATTCCTTTAGCTTTTTATTTGCCTAAATTAAACACCGTTAAAATTTTGTATTTTATGTTCGGCTGTGGAATTAGTATTGCTATTGCACTGGGTTTAATGATTCAAAGCCAAAACTGGGCAATTATTTTCGCGTTAATTGCTCTCGCTGGTTTTGGTATTGGTGGGCAACAACTGGCATTAAATTATTTAGTAATCGCAGTATACCCGGCAGAAGTCCGTTCGACAGCGACAGGCTGGGCGATCGGAATGGGCAGGTTAGGTGCGATTATTGGATCAGCTATCGGTGGAGTTGTTTTGGCTGGATTTGGAATAAATGGATATTTCTTTGCGTTGGCTTTACCACTTGTTCTGGCATTGATTTGTGTATTTATAATTCGTAAAGGAAGCCAGACTGATATGAAAGCACTTATATCAGAATAGTTTTCGCACTATTTTGGTGCGATAAGGTGGTGTTTTTATAAACCAATTTGGCTTATTAAATAAAAAAAAATCCCAATTTTTTTCAAAACTGGGATTTTTTAGCCAAAATATGTGAGTAAGTTAGCAAACCTGCTGAGGAATGGAGTTAACTTGCTACAATGTGGTGCATTGTGCACCTTAATGATGCGCTTGTAAATATTTTTTTACATTTATAATGGAAAATTATGTAACCAGAAAATTTTTTTTATGGAAATAAAATCTTTTAGCACGTAATTTTGTTCAAGATTTTTATCTTGTTCTTTATTTCTAATGAAAAAAATTACTTTGCTTATTTCTTTGATGGGTTTGTTTCTATCAGCTTGTCAATCTCCTGACCTGCATCATCCAGCTAAAGCTCAATACCAGCCTTCAAAGGTTCGAAGTGATGAAATAAAAGGATTGTTTGATCAGGCTAAAGTCCAAGCTGTTTTTGTGACTTATGATGGTCAATCTTTACAGCAATACGGTAATGAGCTGACACGTGCTGATACAGCATATGTTCCTGCATCCACATTTAAAATGTTAAATGCCTTGATTGGATTACAGCATCAAAAGGCAACGGCTGATGAAGTATTTAAATGGGATGGGAAAAAGAGATCTTTTTCTGCTTGGGAGAAAGATATGACGCTGAAACAAGCGATGCAGGCTTCAGCTGTACCCGTATATCAGGAACTAGCGAGAAGAATAGGTTTGCAATTGATGCAACAGGAAGTGAAAAGAATCAATTTTGGTAATACAGATATTGGTACGACAGTGGATAATTTCTGGCTGGTGGGACCATTAAAAATTACTCCAAATCAGGAAGCCAGATTTGCTTATGATCTTGCAACTGAAAGGTTAGCTTTTGACAGTAAAGTGCAAAAGCAGGTGAAAGATATGTTATTGGTAGAGCAACGGGGTAATACAAAGCTATATGCAAAAAGTGGTTGGGGTATGGATGTTGAACCACAGGTGGGTTGGTATACGGGATGGGTAGAGCAAGAAAGCGGGAAAGTTACAGCATTTTCTCTAAATCTTAAAATGCAAGATGGAATAGAAATAAATGCTCGTAAGGATTTAACTTTAGATGCATTAGATAAACTAGGATTATTTTTCTATCTAAAATAAAAAAAGCCCAGTCATAAGAAGGGATGACTGGGCACAAAAGGATGTTCTGTTTGGGAGAAAACATCCAGAGGAAGACACTCTAGATCAGCAAATATGTATTTGGTATGTATATTATGCGCAACGAGTTCGGAATTGTAAAATGGGGAAAAATTATTAAGTTGATTTATTTTTTAGATTGATCTTTTAAATTCAAAGCGTTATCACGTGAAATATCTCAGACATGCTCTGGATACTATGCTGTATTGTAGTTGAAGATAAATGTTTTTGAGGATTATACCAGACAGCAGTCATGCCTGCTTGTTGTGCGCCTTGGACATCTACAATCTCATTATCTCCGATAAAAAGGCATTGTTCAGGTTGTACATTGAGTTGTTGACAAGCCAATAAGAATATAGCTGGATCTGGTTTTCTTAATTGAACTGCCTCGGAGACAATGATTGAAGAAAAATATGGAGACAGTTGTAAATGCTTAAAATTATTTTCCTGAAAAGGGTTTTTTCCATTACTGATTAAGCCCAGTTGATAGCCATGCTGATACAGTTTAATGATCGTTTCATTTACCTCAGGATTGGCAATACAAAAGTTTTGAAATTGTTCAATGTAGATAAAAAGTAGTTCATCTACTGTTTGTGAAATCACAAATTCTTGTTTGAGCTGAGCATAGACTTGATCTTTCCAGACAGATCCGTTTGCATCAAGTTCTATAAAGCGCTTTGTGAACCTTTCTCTATTTATTCCTTTGAGATTGAGTTGTTTTGCTTGCCATTGGCAAAAATGGATAAGTGAATTGGTTCGATCTAGCAAGGTTTCGTCAAGATCAAAAATTATTGTATTAATCATCTTTATATTTTAGTTAAAATTAATATAATATTCTTTATTTTAAGAAAAATAAAACAGTTACATTTAGCATTTATGTGAGGGCGTATTTCGAATGTTAACATTACGTTCTGAGCAGATCAGTCGACGTTTACTGATTTCAATGCTGATTATTATATTTTCAATATTATTTATTNCTATTCCATTAATAGTGAGTAGTTATATTGACTACCAAAAATCCAAGCAAACTTTATTTGAAATTCAAAGTTTGAGTGCTGTTGCAGATCTAACCAATAAAATATCCCGAGAACGGGGACCTGCAAATCTGGCGATGTCGAGTTCTTCAGAAGAACTCGAAGAAAATTTTAATGGACTTCAACAATATAGGGCAGAAGTTGATAGGCAAATTGAATTTACTTTTGAAATATTAAAAAAGTCTGGTTTCAATGAATTAGCTATAGATTTAAAAAATACTGTAAGTAAGCATCTGAATATAGGCCGACAGGAGGTAGACCGCTATATTCAGACTCCTTTTGAGGAACGTACCTCTGCACAATTTGATCATGCAATCATCAGTATGTTTAATGTATGGGATTATAGTTATAGCTTGCTTAAGAGTGTGATGATGCAGTCAAAAAGTAAGGAGAGCTCAATATCCAGTTATTACACTCTGATTTTGATTCTTGCTGACTTAAGGGATCAGGCAGGGCGTGTTGCTTCAAATGTGATTGCTTATGTTTCAATGAATCAGCCATTACCAAGTGATAATATTGCGCGGTCATTGCAAACTCAAAAACAGGTCGTGTATTTGTGGCATTTAACTAATGCAATCCAGCCAGAACAGGAAAAAACCGTTGAATTTGTTGATTTATATCTTAAGGTGAAGACAGAGTTTATAGATCGGGGAATGCCTATGGTGATGCGTTTAATTGATGAGAGCCAGCATTCGCAACCTTACTTTTTAAGGGGTACTGATCTGACTAAAGAAATTTCAGATAAGTTTTTAACGGTCATTGATTTACAAAAGTATATTTTAAAGCAAAGCATTGATTTTGCGAAAACCCAGGAAAGAGAAGCACAGCTTCAATTCATTTTTGTGAGTTCTATTTCTATTCTTTCTCTATTTGCTGCTTTATTTACGATGATTTATGCGCGTAAGAAAGTATTTTTACCACTGATTCAAGCACGGAATATGATTCTGGATTTAACCAATAGTTATGAACATGGCAATGAGAATCAGCAGGAAACATTGACTAATAGATATTCTTTGTATGATGCATTACAGAAGCTTAGACATATGATGGATCAACGGGATGCACTGGAATTTAGGTTAAAGAATATTGCCAATACAGATCGTTTGACCGGGGTGTTAAATCGTTTGGCACTGGATGAGTATTTGAAGCGTCTGGAGCTGGAACCTGAGCGTTTTTATCAGTTAAGTCTGATCATGGTCGACATTGATAATTTCAAGGCAGTCAATGATCATCACGGGCATATCTGGGGCGATACAGTTATCGTGCGAGTAGCGGAATGTTTGAAAAGCTGCGTCAATGTTTCAGACATGATTGTACGTTTTGGTGGTGACGAGTTTCTGGTGTTGATTGATCAAATGGAATATGAGCAAGTTTTGGGAGTTGCTGAAAAGATTCGTATGGAAGTTGCAAATCTAAAAAGTATGGCAGCTGATTCTTTACAGGATTTTAATGTTTCAGTGAGCATAGGCGTTGCTGTAGGTGCTTCTGATTGGAATGATTTATTTAGTCAAGCAGATGAGTCTCTGTTTAAGGCGAAAGCAAAAGGGAAGAATATTGTGGCGGGGTGAGCGTCACAAGTAAAGGATATTTTATAAAATTGAAAAGAAGAGATTAATAAACTCTTTTACTTTGATTAATATTTTTTGCCAAAAAGCCAAATTTTTAACAGTTTGATCCTGATCAGGTAATTTTTGAATGTTAATTTTTGATGGTGGCAGTTGATCAATTAATATCTTTCCGTCATGAGTTATAAAATCTATTTTTATCCAAAATTGATCATTTTTTTTAAATTGAATCCCGTAATTGCATATATCAAAGCTAGAATGAATTATTGCTGGAAATTTATGATTTTGATTTGGTATTTTTTCTTCATCTTTATCAGGCTTTAAAATAAACTCACTCGTATTTATGAAATCCTTTGAATGTGAAACCCTTAACCGTACTAAATAATTTCTAGAGTCTATATTGGCAATAAACTTAAATTGAATTTGTCCCGAGGGTGGGGTTTGATCATTGCCATCATTATATTCATAGCTACTTAATATAGGTGGGGTAATCAATTTTGGTTAAACAACAGAAGTTTTGGATAAAATTTTCAAACTTAAATATTCTGATGGATATTGTTGTTCCAAGTATTTATTTCTTATTAAATAAGTTGTGTTTTCCTTATAGGCTGGTATAGGTGTTAATTTAATAATTCTTTGATTTGAATTAGATAAATTGGTTCGATATTGAATAAAATCATTTTTTGATTTAGCTTTAAAACTACCATATTGCCTATCTTGTAATTTGGTTACCCAAATGGCGGAATTGGAATAGAGATTTTGAGTGTGATTAATTTCTAAATATTGGTAAGCAGGACATGAATATCCCCCAAGAAGTTGTTGTGATGCTTAGCATAAAGCATAAAATTAGATATTTATTTTTGTTCATTATAAAAAACGGCAATTATATAATCACCGTTTTATCAAGTATATAAAGAAAATAGAAGCTTATTTCAACAACGGTTTTAAAAACTTCGCTGTGTGTGAAACTTTAGATTTTACAACGTCTTCTGGTGTGCCCTCTGCAATGATCTGACCACCACCCGCACCACCTTCAGGGCCTAAATCAATAATCCAGTCAGCAGTTTTAATTACGTCCAGATTATGCTCAATCACCACAATAGTATTTCCCTTGTTACGTAGCTCATGCAAGATATCCAGAAGCTTGGCAATATCATGGAAATGTAGACCAGTGGTAGGTTCATCCAATACATACAGTGTCTTACCTGTGTCACGTTTTGCAAGTTCACGAGCCAGTTTTACACGTTGAGCCTCACCGCCAGAAAGTGTAGTCGCAGACTGACCTAGACGAATGTAACCCAGACCAACCTGATTTAAAGTTTCTAGGCGACGGTGAATGACTGGAATAGCATCAAAGAAATGCATAGCATCTTCAACAGTCATTTCCAAAACATCGGAAATTGTTTTGCCTTTATAGCCGACTTCCAATGTTTCACGGTTATAGCGTTTACCATGACAGGCATCACACGGCACATACATATCTGGTAGGAAGTGCATGGCAACTTTGATCATGCCGTCACCCTCACAGGCTTCACAGCGACCACCTTTGACATTAAAGGAGAAGCGTCCAGCAGTGTAACCACGAGCTTTGGCTTCTGGTGTTTGTGCAAAAAGCTCACGAATCGGGGTGAATAAACCTGTATAAGTCGCTGGATTGGAACGTGGCGTACGTCCAATCGGGCTTTGATCAATATCTACGACTTTATCCAGAAATTGTAAGCCATCAATGGAGTCAAACTTTTCGGCAGTTAAAGTTGTTGCACCATTGAGCTGGGTCGCAGCCAGAGGCAATAAAGTTCGGTTAATTAATGTTGATTTACCTGATCCAGAGACACCTGTGATACAAGTCATTACTCCTAAAGGAATAGTCAAATCTACATTTTTCAGATTATGACCTGCTGCACCCATCAGTTTGATCTGTTCATCAGGCTTTGGAGGCTGGGTTCGCTGTTTAGGTACTTCAATTTTAAGCTTGCCTGAAAGATATTGACCTGTTAGGGATTCTTTATTTTTGGCGAGCTGATCAGCTGTACCTTCAGCAATGATATGCCCACCATGTACACCAGCACCAGGTCCAATATCAATAATATGATCGGCTGCCCGGATGGCATCTTCATCATGTTCAACAACGAGAACAGTATTGCCTAGATCACGTAACCGCACCAGTGTTTCAAGTAGACGATCATTGTCACGTTGATGCAGACCAATAGAAGGTTCATCCAGAACATACATTACACCCATCAAACCTGCACCAATTTGTGAAGCTAGGCGAATACGCTGTGCTTCACCACCTGATAGCGTCTCAGCAGAACGAGATAAACTTAAATAGTTCAATCCAACTGAAACCAGAAAGTGTAAACGCTCACGGATTTCCTTAAAGATTTTATCTGCTATTTCACCTTTAGCACCTTCAAGGTTGAGGTGTTGATAATATTCTTCCGCATCACCGATCGACATTCTGGTGATTTCTGCAATAGTTTTGTCTTTTACACGAACATGTCGTGAAATTTCGTTTAAACGTGAACCACCACAAGCATCGCAGGCAGCATTGGAGAGGTATTGTGATAAGTCATCGCGAACATAATTGCTTTCAGTTTCACGATAGCGACGCTCCAGATGTGGCAAAATTCCTTCAAATGCTTGCACTCGGTTATGTTTACGACCGCGTTCATCAATATAGCTTAAATCAATTTTTTCTTTGCCAGTTCCATAGAGAAATTTCTTTTGAGTGTCTTTATCAAGATCTTTCCAGGGAGTTTCTAGAGAAAAACCATAATGATCAGCTACTTTTTGAATCATGCTGTAGTAGTAAGGACGTTGTCTGTCCCAACCACGAATTGCGCCTTCACTGATTGAAAGCTCATTATTTGGAATTAATTTTTCAGCACTAAAATGGCTACGTGTTCCTAAACCATCACAAACTGGACATGCGCCATAGGGGTTGTTAAACGAGAATAAGCGAGGTTCAAGCTCGGCTACCGCACGGTCACATTCTGGGCATGAGTGTTTCGCAGAAAAAATACGATCAGGCTGCTCTCCTTTCATCCAGGAAAGAATGGCAATATCTCCACCTAGGCGTAATGCTGTTTCAAAACTTTCGGCAATACGATTTCCCAGGTCATCGCGAACCTTAAAACGGTCAACGACTACTTCAATCGTATGTTTTTTCTTTTTATCCAGCTCTGGTGGTGTGTCAATATCAATGATTTCACCATCCACACGGGCACGGACAAAACCTTGACTTTGTAGTTGTTCAAACAGGTTGCTATATTCGCCTTTACGTTCACGCACTACTGGTGCAAGCAGCATCAGAGCTGTACCTTCTTCAAGGGCTTTAACGGCATCGACCATTTCTGAAACAGTCTGAGCAACCATAGGTAGATCATGTTCTGGACAGTATGGTGTACCAACACGGGCATAGAGCAGACGGAGATAATCGTAAATTTCAGTGATGGTTCCCACTGTTGAACGGGGGTTGTGACTCGTGGATTTTTGTTCAATCGCAATAGCAGGGCTGAGACCCTCAATGGCATCAACTTCAGGCTTTTCCATTTGAGAAAGGAACTGGCGCGCATAAGCAGAAAGTGATTCTACATAGCGGCGTTGACCCTCGGCGTATAAGGTATCAAAAGCCAGAGATGATTTACCTGAGCCAGAAAGTCCCGTGATCACCACAAACTTGTCACGTGGAATATCGAGAGACACATTTTTTAAGTTATGGGTACGTGCGCCTCGAATACGGATATGACTTTGACTCATAAAACTATCTCGGTGTTGTGCAATTTGAAAGCTATATATGATAGCGATTTAATTATCTTCAAGTTGTAAAAAATGATTTTAAACGTCAATTTGTGTCGGATAAATTAAATTATTTTAAAAATGAGTGGTTTCGTATCAAGAAAACGAGTGTAAGTTTCTCTGAAATTTATTTTTCAATCGGTATTTTGCTGGTCAATTTGAATGTTGTGCGATGTTTCCTGTGATGCATGATTTTTAGTTGAAGTCTGAAAGGGTTGGAGTAAACTTCACTGAAAATTTTTAGTTAAGAAGCAAGCAGGATGCTGTCATTATTTTTTAAATGTAGTTTAGGTGCAGCAGTTGTTCTTCTTATTTCTATATTATCTAAAAGCAAAGTTTTTTTTATTGCAGGCTTAGTTCCACTATTTCCTACTTTTGCCCTGATTGCACATGTCATTGTTTTTCAACAGCTAGGTACAGAAGCACTTCGTAAAACTGCACTATTTGGACTCTGGTCTTTAATCCCTTATTTTCTATATTTATTCGTTGTTTATTTGCTGGCGACAAGAGTGTCTATTTTTTCTTGCTTAAGTGTGGCAACAGTCTGTTGGCTTGTAGCAGCGGCTGGTCTGATCTATGGATGGAATCATTTTTATTCCTAATGAAATATATGAAACGTTTGGTTAATATTTTATAGGTTTTAACATAAATAACTTCTCAATTTATGAATATTCTATTTAAAAGTCTAATATCGAATAAGGGGGAATAAAAATGTATGTTGTCAGCTTGAATTATCATAAAACCAATGAAGAGATTGATGCCTTACTGAAAGAACATGTGGAATGGTTAGAAGACAATTTTAAAGCGGGGTATTTTATTGCCGCTGGAAGAAAAGACCCACGTACGGGTGGTATGATTTTAGTAAAACAGATTGCGCGTGATTTATTAGATGAAATTTTAAAACAAGATCCTTTTCAGGCAGTTGCAACATATGAAATTACTTCTGTTGATTTTGCAAGGACAGGTACAGGATTTGAGTATTTAAAAGGGATTTAAATTTTAAGTAAATCATGATTTAAATCCCTTTGGGCTACCGTACTGGAAGGAAATACGGCTTAGTGATCCAGCCCTGACCAACCCTGTTGATGATAGGCACTATCCCAGAATAACCACTCCAGTTCTGCACCACGTGTATAAGCTTGATGCATTTTTTCAAGGGTATCCGGATCGCATTTTGCTGCAACTTTATCTATGGTTGCAATCACTTGCTGGACTGCTGTATGGAATTCTTCACCAGAATAGGTATCAACCCAAGCCTGATAAGGATTGTTTTCTACTGAATTGTTGACAATATCTTTGCCGACCTCTGCATAAATCCAGTAACAAGGTAGTAATGCCGCTAAAATTACAGGATAACTTTCAGACCATGCCGTAGCAGTAAGGAATGAGGTGTAATGGTGGCAGGCTAAAGTAAGAGGTGTGTTTTCAAACTGTTTATGCGTAATCCCAAAATCCTGCATGAAGCCGTCATGTAGGCTGCGTTCAACAACAATAGCAATCTTTGCACCTTCGGCAAACTGTATCACATCTTCTGCCTCAAACGCTTTTGCTGCACATACTGCAAGCGCTCGTCCATATGCCAACAAATAATGTGCATCCTGAATGACATAATGACTAAACACTTCCTTTTTTAATGTTCCTTTAGCAAGCTCTTGATTAAATGGATGATTAAGAGTTTTTTGATACAGGTCCAGGTTACGTTGCCAGACATCTTTAGAAAAGTGCATAGGGAGTCCTTAAGAATTTATACTGATCAATATTTATGAGGGTAGTATGTACTATACATTAAGAAAATTTATACAATAATCATTTCAATGAATGATGCCTATTTCAATATATTTGGTTTTTATAGCAAGTTCTTTGGACAAGACGATAAAAAGGTTCATAATTGCGCCATCCTATTCACAGCTCAATTGAACTTGAAATTGGCTCAATTTTTTTGATTTATTGATATCAAGATTCACCCGAAGGTTTAGTTATGAAACATTTTGGTTTCTCCATCTTTTTTACAATAGTGTGTTTAGCACTCTCTGCCTTCTGGGGATATACCCATGGGCCAGAAGCAGGCATTTCAAGCATGCTAACAGCCCTGACCATTACTGCTATCCTGGCGGTGATGGAGGTTTCACTTTCTTTTGATAATGCTGTAGTCAATGCTTCAGTTTTACGTAATTGGGATCATTTCTGGAAAATGATCTTCCTGACAGTTGGTATTCTTGTTGCTGTATTTGGCATGCGTTTGATTTTTCCAATAGTTATTGTTGCTGTCACTGCCGATATGGGCATGATAGAAGTTGTCAACATGGCATTGAATGATCCTAAACATTATTCAGAGCGTCTGATTGCTCATCATGCTGAAATCGCTGCCTTTGGTGGTTCATTCCTGCTTTTAGTATTTTTAAATTTCTTTCTGGATGAAGGTAAAGATACCCACTGGTTTCGATGGCTGGAAAAACGTTTGGCTCATTTAGCCAATGTTCCAGCGATGTCTGTATTTATTTCCCTCATTTGTTTACTTATTATGGCGGCTAATGTAGATGAAGCAAAACGTCTGGTTGTGACGATTGCTGGTATCTGGGGTATCGTTATTTACATTGGTGTACAGGTGCTGAGCCATTTATTAGGCGGGGAGCCAGAAGTTGATGAAAATGGTAATGCAGTTGGGCATGACCCATCTGGTGCATCAACAGGTGTGATTAAAGCAGGTATCGGCGGTTTTATTTATCTTGAAGTTTTAGATGCATCATTCAGCTTTGATGGTGTGATCGGGGCTTTTGCCATTACTTCAGATGTAGTGATCATTATGCTTGGTCTTGCTATTGGTGCAATATTTGTCCGGTCTATTACAATTTATCTGGTAGATAAAGGAACACTGGATGCCTATATCTATCTTGAACATGGTGCACATTATGCGATTGGTGCATTAGCTTTCATTATGTTGGCAAGTGGTACTGGTGTGCATGTCCCAGAGGTTGTAACAGGTTTGATTGGTGTTGCATTTATTGTGTGGGCAGTGATTGCATCTATTCAATACAAGAAACATCAGGAAAAAATCAGTTAATTATCTTTTAAGAAAAGTGATTACAATAAAAGGGCACGCATTATGTGCCTTTTTTATGTCTAAATTTCCCACAAAGTTGATGCAATATGCGATCATGTGAGAAGTAAATTTAGCCCCACATTTTTGAAAAGCTTATTGATATGATGAATGCTTTAGAACGTCGCTCAACTTTTGCCTTAAGCAGTATTTTTGCACTACGCATGTTGGGTTTGTTCATGATTATTCCTGTTTTTTCTGTTGCAGGACAATCATATCAATATGCAACACCTGCACTGATTGGTCTTGCGGTAGGCATATATGGTCTGAGTCAGGCTATTTTGCAGATTCCATTTAGCCTTTGGGCGGATCGTTTCAGTCGTAAGCCCCTGATTGTATTCGGACTGTTTTTATTTGCTTTAGGTGGTGCGATTGCTGCAATGTCAGAGACCATTTATGGCGTGATCATTGGGCGTGCAATTGCAGGTGCCGGGGCTGTCTCTGCTGTGGTCATGGCACTTCTTGCCGATGTCACTCGTGAGGAACAGAGAACTAAAGCTATGGCAATTATGGGGATGAGTATAGGTTTATCCTTTGTCGTTGCATTTAGTTTAGGCCCTTGGCTTACTAGTCTGGTGGGGATTTCTGGGCTTTTCTGGGTAACTACAATCATGGGGTTGCTTGCAATTTTTGCATTGTTCCTTGTTCCGAAAACTACACGTCATCATAAAAATTTTCAGCAAGGCTATTTAAATCAGCTTAAACAAGTATTGAAAATGGCTAACCTGAATCGCTTGCATGTTTCAGTATTTACCTTGCATTTGCTATTAACAGCAATGTTTGTTTACGTACCATCACAGTTGATTGAGTTTGCTGGTATACCTCTTTCCAGACATGGAGTGGTCTATTTACCTTTACTGGTTGTCAGTCTGTTTTTTGCTTTTCCAAGTATCATTCTGGCTGAGAAATACCGAAAAATGCGTGGAATTTTTCTGACAGCTATTTCAGGAATTATTATTGGTTTAATCATTCTGATTTTTGGATATGAGTCAAAATATGTTTTATTGACTGGGTTGGGGTTGTTTTTTATTGCGTTTAATGTGATGGAAGCACTTTTGCCATCATGGTTGTCTAAAGCTGCTCCAATCCAGTCCAAAGCAACAGCAATGGGTGTTAATGCAAGTGGACAATTCTTAGGTGCATTTGTTGGCGGAACCTTGGGCGGTCAATTATTAATGTTACATAATACTGCTTTAGGTTGGAGTGTTCTGGCAGCTATTGCTATAATCTGGCTGCTCATAAGTTTTGGGCTGGCTCAACCACGCTATTTAACATCGATTGTATTGAAATTACCTGAAGTAAAACAAACCGATGATTGGACTTCACAGTTATTATCGATTCATGGTATTGAAGAGGTCGTGGTGATGTCTGAACAACAAGTTGCCTATATTAAAGTTGATAAACAGCAAATCGATGATGCTGGGCGACAACATTTAACGCACTTGTTAGGTAAAGAGGTAGCCATTTAACCATAACTCTTATAAAGTAAAATGTAGAAACGAATAGGAAGATGACATCTAATGCGTGGTGTAAACAAAGTTATATTAGTAGGTACTTTAGGTCGTGACCCTGAAACTAAGACTTTTCCAAATGGGGGCTCTTTAACTCAATTCTCTATTGCGACCAGTGAATCGTGGACAGATAAGAATACGGGTGAAAGAAAGGAACAAACAGAATGGCATCGTATTGTATTGCATAACCGTCTAGGTGAAATTGCACAGCAATACTTGCGTAAAGGTTCTAAAGTATATATCGAAGGTTCATTGCGTACTCGCCAATGGACTGATCAAAATGGTCAGGAACGCTATACCACAGAGATTCGTGGTGAACAAATGCAAATGCTAGACTCAAACCGTCAGCAAGGTGAACAAGGCTTTGCGCCAGACAATGGTGGTTTCAATCAGCCTCGTTTTAATAATAACCAGCAAGGTGGTTATGCTCAAAACAATGCTGGTGGTGGTTATGGCAATGGCGGTAATGGTAACCAAGGTGGTTATGGTAATGCTGGAAACAGTGGTGTGAATCAAGGTTTTCAGTCACCAAAACCGCAATCTGCTCCAGCAGCACCAGCTCCAGCCGATCTGGATGATGATTTACCGTTCTAATTTATCTCATTTATATGACGATATTAAAAAAAGAGCTTGATATATCAAGCTCTTTTTTTAGTTTAACTAGCTGACCTTAAGAACAAGGAGTTGCATGGTTTTATTGGAAAAACACAAAAAGACTAACGTGAGCTTTTGGAAAAGTACTCATTTTTGTAAATTATTCACTTAAATTGTTTTGTAAAAGCCGTTTTTTCATACGTGGTTTATACAATAATTGGTATGTTATACCGAGAATAACTAACCATAGAGGACTAATCATCAAAGCCTGATATGTATCGGCTTCTAAACTTAATATCGCCAGTGCAAAAATTAAAAAACCTATAATGACATAAGACATAAAAATACCACCTGGCATTTTAAAATTTGATTTTGCATGTAATTCTGGGCGTAATTTACGATAGCGAATATAGCACACCATGATTAATCCCCAGATGCTAATAAATAAAATAACGCAAAGTGAACTAGCTAATGTGAAGGCTTCAACAGTATTTGGAACAAAATATTGTAATGCTGCACCCGCCATAATGAATAAACATGAAAATGTTAATCCATTTGCAGGTACAGAGCGTCTGGATAAACGGCCTAAAGACTGTGGCGCCTGTCCACCTTTAGATAACCCGAAAAGCATGCGGCTAGTAGAAAACACGCCACTATTCATAGAAGACATGACGGAAGAGAGTACGACCAAATTCATAATAATTGCAGAAGTTGGGATACCAGCATGTAAAAATAATTCAACAAATGGGCTTTTATCTGCGCTGATCTGATTCCACGGTGTTACTGACATCATGATTAAAAGTGCTAAAACATAAAATAATACGGATAGGGATAGCATTAATCGCTTTAGGTAGGTTTTTATGTGGATCTTTAGTTTCAGCTGCTGTAGTCCCAATCAACTCGACACCAACAAACGCAAACATGGCAATCTGAAAGCCTGCCAAAAAACCTGATGTGCCTTTGGGGAACATTCCTCCATAAGACCAAAGATTACTTAATGCAGCACGTGTTCCATCTGGTGTCTGGTAATGGTGAAACAGCATATATCCACCAATAAAAATGAGCGCTAAAATGGCTAAAATTTTAATCAGTGCGAACCAGAATTCAATTTCACCAAATAGTTTGACAGTGAGCAAGTTGATACCTAGTACCAGAAGTACACATCCAGCACTAATGAGAGCTTGTCCTATAGGGGTAAAACTTGTACCTTCAGGTAACCAGAAAGTCAGATAATTAATAATCGCGGCTAAATCGGCAATACCCACTAAAACCCAACCGAGCCAATATGACCAGCCAAAATAATAACCTGCGCCTGGTCCAATCAGGTCATGTGCCATATCAATGAATGATTTGTAATGTAAATTGCTTAATAGCATTTCTCCTAATGCACGCATTAAGAAGAAGAACATGAAACCGATAAGGATATAAATGAATAAAATAGAGGGGCCTGAGAGTGATATGGTTTTTCCAGAACCCATAAATAGTCCTGTTCCTATTGCTCCGCCAATGGCGATGAGTTGTAGGTGACGATTCGATAACTTCCTCTGTAACTCTTGTGAAGTATCAGCTTCGTTTTTTTGATGCATAGTTGCCATCAGTTCATATCCTTTTCATTTTTTTAATGAGTCAATCAAACTGGCATTCCAGCGAAGTTTGGGGGAGTTTGACTCATATCACCGAATTAGATGTTATTAAGATGTTCTAATTCGGTAGAATTTTTATCTAATCTTTATTGGGAAATAAATTGAAAATTATTTTTCAGCTGCAATCACTGCAATTTCAATCAGCCAGTCAGGATTGACCAGATCTGCTTGAATGGTAGCTCGTGATGGTGTTTGATGACCTTGCATCCAGTCTATCCAGATCGCATTTACAGTTTTAAAGTCATCCAGATTTTTAATGAATAGTGAAGCCGATAACAAACGTGATTTATCCGTATTTGCAAGTGCAAGTAATTCATCAATTTTAGCTAAAACCTCCTTTGTTTGCCCTTCAATATCAAGCGAAGTGTTGTTTGGTACCTGACCTGAAAGATAAACTGTATGATTGAAAACGGTCACGGCACTCATGACTTCGTTAGTGTTATATTTTTGGATGTCGGATTGACTCATTTCACTTTTCCTTATGCTTCGATCTTGAAAGAAACCCGTTGTGTCACACTGCACATCAGCTCATAGCCGATCGTACCGGAACCTGCTGCAACTTCATCTATTGGTAAAATTTCACCAGTTTGGGCTTGTCCCCACAGTACAACTTCACTGCCAATTTCGGCGTGAAGAATGTTACTTAAATCAACTGCGAGCATGTCCATACTGACACGCCCTACAATATGTGTGCGTTGACCATTGACCAAAACCGGTGTTCCTGTTGCAGTAATACGTTGATAACCATCTGCATATCCACAGGCGACAATACCGATGGTCATGGCAGTTTCTGCAGTAAATTTTGAACCATAGCCGACAGTGTCATTCTTTTTTAGATTTTGAATGGCAATCAATTCGCTACGTAAACTCATCGTTGGTTTGAGATCCCAGTCTTGAATAGAATGGGTTGGATAGTCTGGTGAACTGCCATAGAGCAAAATACCAGCCCTGACAATATCTGTATCAAGTGTTGAATGCCGTAGAATGGCAGCACTATTACTTAGAGATCTTTTTCCGGGTAAATCTTGGGTGGTATGATCGAATGCAATGAGCTGATGTTCTATTCCATCTTGACCCAAACGATCACCATCAGCATCTGAAAAATGCATCATATGTGTAATCGAACGAACATTTTTAAATCTATTCAATTGTTCCCAAACTTGACGGTATCGTTCTGGCGTAAATCCTAGACGGTTCATGCCACTATTCATTTTCAGGAAAATATTAAACTGAGCAGGGGACTGGTACTCTTGTAACCATTGCAACTGGGCTTCACTGTGTATGGTGAAATTCAGTTGATATTGTTCACAGTCATATAAGTCTTGTGCAGAAAATATGCCTTCCAGAAGAAGAATAGCACCGTGCCAACCGAGTGCACGGATACGTTTGGCTTCATCAATGTCAAGCAGGGCAAAGCCATCTGCAGACTTTAATGCATCATATACCCGTTCAATACCATGCCCATAAGCATTGGCTTTGACTACAGCAAAAACTTTGCTACCCGGTACATTTTGACGAACGATGGATAAGTTATGTTTTAAGGCATCATGATGAATGACTGCCTGAATTGGACGAGGCATGTATATTTCCTATCCAATTATGCAGCATGTGGATAGCGGTTAATGGATAAACCTTCAGTGCTAATATCGGTCTTATGTTGCATCACGATATCACTGATCAACTTGCCTGAACCACATGCCATGGTCCAGCCGAGTGTTCCGTGCCCTGTATTTAGGAACAGGTTTTTAAAACGGGTTGCACCAATAATCGGAGTACTGTCAGGGGTCATTGGGCGTAAACCAGTCCAGAAGAAAGCTTGTTCCAGATCACCACCCGGGAATAGGTCTTTGGTCACCATTTCCAGCGTTTGACGTCGGTTTTCTTTAAGACCTAGATTGAAGCCGCTCAGTTCAGCCATACCGCCGACACGGATACGTTCGTCAAAACGGGTAATCGCAATTTTATAAGTTTCATCTAAAACGGTAGATTGAGGTGCAAAGTTTGCATCAATAATAGGGATTGTTAGTGAGTAACCTTTAACTGGATACACAGGCAAATCAAGTTCCAGTGGTTTCAGGAAATCACGTGAATAACTTCCAAAAGCGAGGACATAGCGGTCTGCTTTGATTATTTCACCATCAACAACAACCCCTTTGATTTCATCACCTTCAACAATCAGGTTTTGTACGTTTTTATTGAACTGGAACTCAACACCGATGCTTTCGGCAAGTTTAGCTAATGCATTGGTAAATAAGTAACAATCACCTGTTTCATCATTTGGTAAATGCAAGCCACCGACCAGTTTGTCTTTCGCAAACTCAAGTGCTGGTTCTACTTTGCTTAAATTATCTTTGTCTAGAAGCTCATAAGCCACACCACATTCTTGTAATACTTGAATGTCACGTTGTACTGCTTCAAGTTGAGCTTCATTACGAAACACCTGTAATGTTCCTTTTGAACGATGTTCATAGTGAATATCAGTGTCTTTACGAAGTTCGCGTAAACAGTCACGGCTATATTCTGCAACACGGGTCATACGTTCTTTATTGATCGCATAACTTTGAGGGTTACAGTTTTTCAGCATTTGAGCCATCCAGTTCAACTGCCACATGCTACCATCAAGGTTAATGGCGAGAGGTGCATGGTGTTGAAACATCCATTTTACTGCTTTAAATGGAATGCCAGGTGCTGCCCATGGTGTTGAATAGCCAGGGGAAACCTGTCCAGCATTCCCAAAACTGGTTTCTTCTGCTGGTCCTGACTGGCGATCTAAAACAGTTACTTTGGCACCTTGTTTCGCAAGGTAGTAAGCACTTGCAACGCCAATTACGCCACTGCCTAAAACGATAACATTCATTTTTCTAGTCCTTTAAAAAGCATTAGGTGATTTCACTAGTATATTTATTAATAGATAGTTTTTTTCACTGTTTTTAAGGTTATAATGCAGGTGATTGAATAGTTTTTTCATGGAAAAATTAAAAAAACAGGGAAAATCTGATGCGTAAATTAGACCGTATAGATTGTATGATCTTAGATATTCTGCAAAAAGATGGGCGTATTGCGATTAGTGAGTTGGCGGCAAAAGTAAATTTGTCTACCACACCATGTTCAGAGCGAGTCAAACGTCTGGAACGTGATGGCATCATCATGGGGTATTATGCACGTTTAAATCCTGCAATGGTTGATCGAAATTTACTGGTATTTCTGGAAATTAAATTGTCAGCCAAATCGGGTGATGTGTTCGATCAGGTTGCGAAAAGCCTGACAGAGATACCCGAGGTATTGGAGTGCCATCTGATTTCAGGTGAATTTGATTATCTGGTTAAGGCGCGATTAAAAGAAATGGGAGCTTATCGCCGTCTGCTTGGTGATTTGTTAAAGAAATTACCTGCTTCGGCATCATCGCATAGTTATGTGGTGATGGAAGAAGTGAAAGAGAGTTTGTATTTAAAGGTTGATTGAATTTTTTTAATTCCCCCTCCTTTGATAAAGAGGGGGAATTATTAATCATGTAACATCATTTTTGACTTGAACTAGCTCGCAGCTTTGAAAAGAAGGTTGAGATCACTATTTACCATTCATAACGCAATCTAAATAAATGCATATCAGGTGTTCCACTCGTGTCTTTGGTATAAAGACGTTCATAATCAAATCCGATACCATGATTGAAGCGAACAGCGACACCGACACCATTGTCACGTCTGGAAAAGTGATAACCACTGGTATATTTCAGATAGTTACCCATGATATAAGGCTGAACAAACCGGATACCATAGTTGGCAATATTAAAATTATATCCAGCATAATATTCCACACCATAAGCTTCAGTATCTAAGAACTGGTGAAGGTTGGCCGGGGTTGATTGCCCTAAGGCATTATAATTTGGCAATAGATTTTTATACCAGCCACCACCTAATCCAAACATCCACTGACCATCAAAATAGAACAGGGCAGAAGCGATAGCATCTTGCGAAAAGTTATGTTTATTTTGCTGATCATCTAAACTGGCTTTATTATGCTTATAAGAGGTTGCCCAGCTTAAGCTTTTATTTAAATGAACATCAATGGCTATTTCTTCACCTGATTTACGCTGATATTGAAGTCCTTCTGGATAGGTTTGATCTTTAAATAAATAAGCAGCATAAACATCGAAGTATTTGTTTTTCTTTTCGTATCTTAATGTCTTACGTGATGCCTGTGTTCCATCGTAATAGGCGACAGGGCTCCAGGTCTGTGGTTGAGCAAGTGTGTTATAGTCCCATAGGTCGGTTTTTGTACCGACAACATCATAGTAAACACTGTACATTTTTCCATATTTTAATGTGCCATAAGTATTACTCGACACGCCAAAATAGGCTTGTTCTGTCGTGACATTTTCATCACCTTTACGGTAGTGCCCATCCCAATCCAGAATTTTGGGTGGATTAATAAAATTTTGATAGCCTGCAATGAAATGTAGGTCATCATTAACTTTATAGTCTGCATTTGCATACATACGACTGGTCGCACTATAGCCATTTCTGCGATATTTTTGACTGGCATTGGATTCATTATAACTGTCAAAATTGAGTGCCTGAAGTCGTAAGCTTCCATGTGTGGTAAGTTTGAAATTATCCTGATCATTAAAGAGATGGTCTTTATTGATGAGTGTCACTTCTGCAAAACTTGATGTAGATATTGCTAAAGTTAAGGCAATAAAAAGCTGATGGTACTTAAGTTTAAACTTAACCATGATGATAACGTCCGTGTTAAATAAGATGAAATTTAATTCAATATTTTGTGAAAAAATTCATCTAAAATGTTGTAATGATTGATTTGGTGTAATTGAAAAAAATTAACAGAATCCTGATCAATCTTTTGCCTTTTTTGAAAATAGATCTGGCTTTGATATTTCAGCTCATCCAGTTCATTTTCCCCACAGTAAATTGCATAAGGTTTAGAACACTGTTCTATTGAATTGATCGGGCTATATTTAGAAATATCCTGATCCGATAAATTCAATGCATTATTTAAATGTGTGTCTCGAATTGGAGCTAAATCATAAATTCCACTGAGCAGGGTAGCTTCACTGATGATGTGATGCTGAAGCAGCATTGCTGTTAAATGTGCTCCTGCAGAATGCCCTACAACCAGAACTTCATTAGTCAACCAATCTTGCTGGGCAATGAAATCAAGCCCTTGCTGGATTTGCATTACGATCTCACCGATTTGACGATGAGGTGCTAAATCATATTCAAGCAGGACACATTGCATATTTTTTGCGAGTACATCATGAGCAATAAATGCAAAATCCGATTTTTCACACCATTGCCAATAGCCCCCGTGGATAAAAATCACGGTTTTATGGGCATCAGTTAAAGGAAACAGATCCAGTGTTGAGCGATCTGTTTCGGCATAGTGAATATTTTGAATATTCACCATGGATTGATAGCTAGAACGACTACGTTCCTGAAACGTTTTAAGAATATCGGCTTCACTATCAACTGTTTGAGCATTATCATAAAGTTTCATGTGACAATTATTTCGAAGTCTCTTCTTTACTATTTACATTTAGCTTTGTAGAACCACGTTTTAAAAAGTAAAAGAACACTAAAAACAGAATAAAAGGCACACCGAACTGTAAGGTTGATTTAAACTCATGGGTAAACCATGTCGTTATGGTAATGCTGAGAATACTAACCAAGCCAAAGAGTGAGATAAACTTGCTGGCAGGAATTTGATACTTTAAATGAATGTGATTTCTGGTCACATGTTTTCTAAAGAAAAGGTGAGTGACAAAAATACTTCCCCACGTAAACAGTGCACCAAACATGGAGAGTGCAATCATGATTGGAAATGCTGATTCCGGATTAATGGTATAAACCACGCTCGCAACACCAATTCCGATTGCAGAGAGCATCAGGGCATTCATTGGTACACCATTACTGCGAATTTTACCGAAAACCTGGGGGGCATCTCCTGCACGAGATAAGCTAAATAGCATACGCGTTGAGATGTAAAGCATGCTGTTCATAGCAGAAAGTGCTGCGACAATAACAATAAAGTTCAGAATACTGTCGGCATAAGGGATTCCCACAAGTTTCATCACAGTTACAAATGGGCTGGTTGCATCTTTGCCAATGAGTTCCGTCCAGGGAACCAGTGCAACAATCAGGAAAAGTGAAAGTAAATAAAATAAAAACAGACGTAGAGCGGTATTTTTAAAAGCAGATTTTACCGCTTTTTCTGGGTCAGAAGCTTCACCTGCCGCAACTGCGATCATTTCAATACTTAGATAACTAAAGATTGAAATAATGACACCAATCCAGACACCGCTAAAACCATTAGGCATAAAGCCACCGTGTCCAGTCAGGTTCGCTGCAACATGGCTACTTTCTTGTGTATTTTGAGTCAGGATTCCGATGGCTAACAAGATAAATACGATAATGGCAAACACTTTAATGGTAGAAAACCAGTATTCCACCAAACCAAATGCCTTAACACTATAAGCATTTACTGCTATTAAAGTACCTGAGAAAAAGATAATCCATATCCATGAAGCAACATGTGGAAACCACATTTTCATATAGTCCGCAACAGCGGTAATTTCTGTGCCTACAGCTAAAACGATACATGCCCAATAACTGTAGCGAACTAAAAATCCTGCAAGTGGATGGATATAATGCTCGGCATAAGCACCGAATGATCCTGACGTTGGGTGCTGTACGGTCATTTCAGCCAGACATGCCATAAGGGCAAATGCGATCAACCCGCCAATGGCATAACTTAAAATAACTGCTGGACCTGCAAAACTAATTGCAAATTTGCTTCCCATAAACAGTCCGGTACCAATTGCACCGCCTATGGCAATCATCCCCATTTGTTTGGCTGTTAATTTTTTATGTAGACCCGCTTCACGTGTCTGGATCTCATCAAAATTACTCATAGGCCCTCCTGGCCAAAAGCATGTTTTGAGTGACTGATTAAGTCACTGCACCCCGAACTAAGTAGCTTTCATTTTTCCATTCATTGTGTTGCATGATGGCTTTCAAATGCTGTACGGCATTCCAGATATCTTCATAACCCAGATACAGTGGTGTAATTCCAAAACGGAGAACTTCAGGTTCTCGATAATCACCAATAACACCACGTGCAATCAATGCCTGAATAATTTCATAGCCATGAGGGTGTTGATAGCTTACATGACTGCCACGATAGTGATGATCTGTTGGAGTGATCAGTTCAAAACCGAATTCTGAACATTCCTGATTGACCAAGTCAATAAATAAGTCTGTTAATTTTAAAGATTTTTCACGAATTTTTTGCATGCTGGCTTTGAGGAAAATATCCACGCCACACTCAATCAGACTCATGGAAATAATTGGCTGTGTACCACATAAATAGCGACGGATACCTTTGGCAGGTTCGTAATGCTGCGCCATGTCAAATGGTTTTCTATGTCCCCACCAACCAGATAAAGGTTGCCAGAATTCATCACGGTGTTTTGGGTTAACCCATAGTAAGGCTGGTGAACCTGGACCACCGTTGAGATATTTATAGGTGCAGCCAATAGCAAAATCACTATTAGCTGCATTTAAATCCATAGGGACTGCACCTACTGAATGGCATAAATCCCAAATAATCAAGGCATTTTTTGCATGAATTTTGGTGTTGATTTCAGCCATGTCATAGAAATAACCAGTACGGTAGTTGACATGTGAAAGCACGACAACAGCAACTTCGGACTCTAATACCCGATCAAGGTCACTCACACCGTCAATCAATTCGACTTGATAACCTTGATTAATCAGGTCAATAAAACCTTCGATGATATAAATATCTGTTGGAAAAGCATCTTTTTCAGCAACAATGATCTTTCGTTCAGGATACTTGTTTGCCTGAATTTTTACTGCGGCAGAAAGCACTTTGAACAGATTTAGGGTTGTTGAATCAGAAATGACGGTTTCCCCTTGTTTTGCCCCGATCAATTGACCTACTTTATCACCCAAACGTACAGGCAATCCCCACCAGTCTGCTTTATTCCAGCTATTGATCAGGTCTTCACCCCATTCCTGTGTAATGATGTGCTGGGCATAATTTAATGAGTTTTTAGGTCTTGCCCCGAGAGAGTTACCATCCAGGTAAACTATATCTTTAGGTAATGCAAATTCATCCTTAAAGTGTTTTAGTTCATCCTCTTTGTCCCAGTAAAGACATTGCTCATGAGTGATCATTTATTTATCCGCCTTAATATTTTCGTCCTTTGAATGATTCGATTTTATCATGCAATTTTTTTGCTTTTATCCGAAAATATTAGATGAAAAATTATATAAACTGTATATTATTCTAAAAATTAACGATTTTTTAGGAAGAAATTCGAATATGAATGTGGATGCAATTGATCTTAAAATTCTGAAGTATTTACAGGGCAATGCCCGTTTAAGTAATCAGGAACTTGCAGAACTTGTTAATCTTTCAACGTCTGCGTGTCATCGCCGTGTCAAGATACTTGAAAGTAGCGGGATTATTGAGAAATACCAGGCAAAAGTGAACTATGAAAAGCTAGGCATCAAAATTGAAGCAATTGTTGAAATAAAGTTGGCGCAGTTAACCGAAGATGATCATAAGTTTTTTTTAAGTCAGATCAACGATTTTGATGAGGTTATTAATGCCTATATTATTACTGGCGATTCTAACTATGTACTACATGTTGCAACCAAAGACTTAAACTCATTTTCACAGTTCATTATTAATAAATTAAACAAGATCAAGGGTATTGTAAGTATCAATTCTAAAATTATTTTGGATAAGGTGATTCAGAAACATGTGTTTTAGAAAATAAAGTGGATGATTAACGAGAATTTTTCAGTAATTTTAGGCTAATTATTAATGATTTTTAAATTATAGTGTGTTAAAAAGTTTAGCGAGATCCAGATTTATTAGCATTTATTTAGTTAATGTTAAGCCATATAAATAAAACAATAGCCTATATTTTTTTTATTTTCGTTCTGAGTATATTGTCAGGATGCCAGATTGTGCATCTGCGCGAAAATAGACTAAGCACTTCTTTATCAAATAAAGCAGCTAATTTTTTGACCAGTCACAGGTTCAGTGAATCCAGTCAAGGTACTTTACATAGTATCGGGTTTACTGCTGATCGTTGTCTGGATGATCCAGACCAGTGTGTGTCAGAAATCCAAAAACATCGCTCTATTGAAAAAGATCAGCTATATGCGGCTGCCAGTGAAATCTATCTGGCGAAAGCATCCTTATTGGAGCAAGAGCAAGCTTGTATTGATGCTTTAGCAAATAAAAAACAGTTAACGCCAGCAGCTTCACAATGTATTGATCAGCATTTAGGTATTCTGGATAAAAGCATACGCTATAGTTATATCTATTTATTCAAGTCTGAACAAAGCCCACAAGAACGACTTTTTGACCATCGCCAGATGCAAGTGCGCTCTTTTTATAATGTGGGACTGTCAAAATTAATGACGATTTATTTTGCAAAAAGCCGCTTTGTGAAGTTTCCAGACCAGATTGATCTTGGTGGGGCGCAATACGTATTAAATTTTGCTCAATATCCAGATTTGAAGGATATGCCAATAGATCGGCTTCGTTCCAGTTTTATTATGGGATTTACTGGATTTTACAGTGTCAATCGTCAGGATGGTCTTGGGGCTGAGTTCGTCGCAGTCAAGTCTACACACCATGATCCGGAAGAAAAAAAGTTTATTTTAGATCCTGAACACCATTATCAGTATAGAGTCACTCCAAATATTCATACGGCACGTTATTTACCAGTAACAGCGGTAACTGAACCCGTTGATATGAATGACAATATAGAAAAAATTTTAAGAGGTTCCCGTTTTGAAATAAGAGTGATTGATCCATATCGCTTCCAGACTGCCAATATTAACCAGCATAACTATATTGTTACGGCAAACTATTCTGCTCCTATGGGTTTATGGCTGGCTGAGAATAAGATCGGTTCAGCAGGGTATTGGAGCTTGCTCAATCGTGAACAGCGTTTGGTTATGCCGCACCTGTTTATGATTGAACCTTATCAACCCAATAAAAAAGTGATTGTGATGATTCATGGTTTGGGAAGTAGTCCAGAAGCATGGGTCTCGTTGATGAACAACATCATGGGAGATCGGGTACTACGTGATAATTATCAGGTCTGGCAGATTTTTTATTCGACCAATATGCCAATATTTGAAAGCCGCTTCCAGATATATGCTTTATTAAAACAGGCTTTTGCCCAGACCCAACCACATTCGGCTTCAGCAAAAGATGCAGTTATTATTGGGCATAGCATGGGGGGAGTGATCAGTCGCCTGCTAGTCAGTCAAGGTGATGTTTCAGCTCAGGCGATTCCGTTGATGAGTGAACAGCAGAAGAAGCAACTAGATCATTATCCTATCATTCAGCAGCGGTTCTTATTTAAACCAATCCCACAATTTACCCGGGCGGTTTTTATTGCAGCACCACAAAAGGGAACACCCTATGCAAATCGTTGGTTTACCCAGTTTATTGCTAAGAAAATCATTAGATTGCCGCAAAATTTCATTAATTCTGTAGATGCCAACTTTCGATTAAATGTACAGCAATTCAAACAGGGCTTAATTTATAATGGACCAGGTGACTTAAGCGATAAGTCAAAATTCATGTTACTTACCTCTAATATCGAACCTGTCCATAATGTGGCATTTCACTCGATTATGGGAAATACCACACACCATTCAAGTCCTGTCCAAACTTCAGATGGTATCGTTCCATATAGCAGTTCGCATCTGGATGGTGCTGTTTCTGAAAAGATTATTCATGGTGGGCATTCGATTCAGGAAACTTCAGAAGCTGTTTTTGAGTTAAGACGGATTTTGCGCTTGCATTTAGGAATGAAAGAGATATCTGAAAAATAGATTAATTGTATTTAAATTTACGGTTTTACCGATCTTATAAAATTCAGTATTCTAATTTCACAAACTAAGCAATCCTAGTAAACTGAATTTAGAGGAAATTTTAATGAGTTTGATCAATACAGAAGTTAAACCATTTAACGCAACCGCTTATAAAAATGGTGAGTTTATTGAAGTATCTGAAAAAGACTTTCAAGGTAAATGGTCTGTTGTATTTTTCTATCCTGCCGATTTTACTTTTGTTTGTCCAACAGAATTAGGTGATCTTGCTGATCATTATGCTGAATTTCAAAAATTAGGTGTGGAAATTTATTCAGTATCAACTGATACACATTTTACCCATAAAGCTTGGCATGACAGTTCGGACGAAATCAAAAAAATCCAATATGCAATGGTAGGTGATCCAACCTGGACATTGTCGAAAAACTTTGAAGTGCTCATTGAAGCCGATGGCTTGGCTGATCGCGGTACATTCGTGATTGATCCAAACGGTAAAATCCAGATTATCGAAATCAATGCAGGTGGTGTAGGACGTGATGCGGCAGAACTTTTACGTAAAGTTAAAGCGGCTCAATATGTACATAACCACCCAGGTGAAGTTTGCCCTGCAAAATGGAAAGAAGGTGATGCAACCCTTGCTCCATCAATTGATTTGATTGGTAAAATTTAATCTATTTAAACTGGATATCTTAAAGCCAGGACCAAAAGTCTTGGCTTTTTGTATTATGCATAACCTGAATTGTTTTTAGCCAGCTCACGTAACCCATCTACCAGTGTTTCTATTAGTTTTTGCATTACCAACCGTTGACCTTTTCTTGTTGCATAAACCAGTTGTACTGTTCCGATATTTGAACACCATTCGGGTAGGATGTGGATGAGTTTCCCTTTTCTGATATCTTCTTCAACTGTTAAATAAGGCAGATCAGCAATTCCTAACCCATCTTTGACAGCATAATAAACACCTGCCAAATCGCTACTTTTAATACGTGGCTGTAGTGGAATCTCTACTTCTTCATTATGTTTTAAGTTATGCAGTAACCATTGATAATCAATTTTTTGCGTACCTAGTACAATGCTTGGATATTGATGTAATTCAGAAAAGTTGCTGATGATATTTCCATGAAGCAGTTCAGGGCTGGCAACTAAAACATGTGTCGTTTTAATGACATCCCTAATGATAAAACTTGAATCTTCATTGGCTTGAAAATTGGTTCGTATCGCAAGGTCAATATCATCATGTATAAGATCTACACGTCTACTGGTCAATTCTATTTCAATGTCAACCTTGGGGTATTGTGTCAGAAATTGATTTAATAAATGACGGATCTGAAATTGCATCATAAATGGGGGGCAACTTATTTTAACCAATCCCTGAGGTTCACTTTTTTGATTAAGCAATACATTCTCAGCACATTCAACTTGTGCGAGTATTTTGCAACATTCCTCATAAAACTCTTGCCCTAAAGGTGTGACTTTAAAATATCGTGTAGAACGATGAATAAGATTGACATTAAATTTGCTTTCTAACTCTAATATTCGGCGACTAAGTTTTGATTTTGTAATATCGCTCGCTTCACTTGCTGCACTAAATCCACCGTGTTTAACCACCAGATAAAAGTAATAATAATCGTCAAATGAATGCATAAATTACCTTTAAATTTGTGCAATGTTTTATTTTTTTAGCTGAAAATAAGTATATTGTGTATAACTGGTGAGAGCAAGAAAGCACATACTAGCGCTTTCTTGCTGAAATGTATAAGACTACTTTTGTGATGTATTTTGATTATAACTATTAATAAGATTACGATAATCAGGGATATGATTTGAAAATAATGTGCCCAAACCTTCAATATCATTACGCCAGTCACGATGAAGTTCACATGAGGCACCAAACCATGTCATGAGCTGGGCACCTGCTTGTGACATGCGCTCCCATGCTGAATCACGGGTTAGATGATTAAATGTCCCTGATGCATCAGTAATGACAAAAACTTCAAAATCTTCTTCTAATGCAGATAATGCGGGGAAGGCAACACAAACTTCAGTTACTACGCCTGCTATGATTAATTGTTTTTTTCCTGTTGCCTTGACTGCCTTGACAAAATCTTCATTATCCCAAGCATTAATTTGTCCCGGACGTGCGATATAGGGTGCATCAGGAAACATTTCCTTAAGCTCAGGAACAAGAGGGCCGTTAGGACCTTGCTCAAAGCTGGTCGTTAAAATTGTAGGTAAATTAAAGTACTTAGCGGCTGCTGCGAGCGCTAAAACGTTATTTTTAAATTTATCTGGGTCTATATCTCGTACCAAAGAAAGTAACCCTGTTTGATGATCTACCAATAGAACGGCAGCATTATCCTTATCTAAACGTACATATGGCTTGCCCATTTTAGTGAGTTCCTCTTTTTAAGAAAATTCATGTTTGATCGTGTTTTTGAGTTATGCATTTACCCGATCCAGATTAATGCTAATGAGAACTGCCCGTTTATTAAATGGTTTTTATAAGAATTAAAGTCTCATAATTGGGATAATTACTTCCGAGTTATATTGGTTAATTTATGGTTCAGTAAATACATTGTTCAATAGTGATATTGTCCCATTTTTAGGAAGTAGCGTACCATGCCTTTGAGTGTTTTTAAGCTTGAAAAGCCTTAACATCATCCCATCTTAAGTCCTAGAAATAGGAGAATTGAAATGAGAAAAGTTGTTGGTATATATCGCAACCAAAATATGCATTGGGTTGGAGATGGGTTCCCAGTGAAAAACTTATTCTCCTATGACCGGTTAGGGCAGGCAATTAGTCCTTTTTTACTTTTGGATTATGCTGCTCCTTATCACTTTGAGCCGACAACAGAAAAACATGGTGTAGGCTCTCACCCACATCGTGGTTTTGAAACAGTAACCATTGCATATAATGGGGAAGTGACACACAAAGATTCCAGTGGTGGCGGTGGAACGATTAAAACCGGTGATGTGCAATGGATGACTGCAGGTAGTGGACTGGTACATGAAGAGTTTCATTCTGAAGCGTTTGCCAAAAAGGGCGGTCTTTTTGAAATGGTACAGCTCTGGGTAAATTTACCTGCAAGTGATAAAATGAACCCGCCTAAATATCAGACATTGGCAGCTCAGGATATTCCTGTAATCCCTTTGGATGATGACGCAGGTCAGATGCGTGTTATTGCAGGGAAATATTTAGAATATCAAGGGCCTGCATCTACACATAGCCCTGTGAATGTCTGGGATGGTTCGCTAAAGTCTGAACATGAACACATTATCCATGTCCCGGTTGATCATAATGTGTTGGTGGTATTACTTGAGGGTGAATTGATGATCAATGGTCATCAACAGGTGAAAGATCACTCTATCGTACTTTTTGCACATGATGCAGATCCAGTAATACAACTTGCAGCAATTGAAAATGCACGTTTCCTGGTCTTAACCGGTAAGCCTTTAAATGAACCAATTCAAGGTTATGGTCCATTTGTTATGAACACTAAAGATGAAATTATTCAGGCATTTAATGATTTTAACAATGGAAAGTTTGGACAAATTGCGGTTACTGAGTAAGATAAATGAAAAGTCTTTCAGGAAAAGGCTTTTCATTTTTTTAAATCTGTATGATAAAAGTAGATGAATTTATAATGGGATTTATCAGTATCATAAAGTGGCTGTCATACATCATGTTATGAGCACTGAAAGATGAAGAAATCAAGCAATTTGATTGTTATATTCAATATCTAAAATATCCGTGAAGTTCATCGAAGTATAAGCTGGTTTTGGCAAAATTCACAAAGAAAAAAGGACTCTATCCCACATTATAGAGTCCCTTTTAGCTGATTTATATTTATGCATGGTTCTTATTTTGTGTTGTGTTTTGTGATGTGGTTATCGTTTTTTATAGGCTGCATGATAATTAAAAATCAGAAGTATGTAAATAATTAATTTATATATTAAGTGAAAATATCTGATTATTTTAAAATCAATTTTTTATTATATATTTAATTTTTATTGATTTTTGATATTGATTTTTGAGTATGTATTCGTATCTTTTTTGAACATTTTATGAATGAAGACTTGAGTGGACAACTTTATCGAAAAGTCTTTAGAAAAAAATAATAAAACTGGAACTTTTTAATACCATGTTTTGACCGGGATTGATTCATAATAAAAAAAATGGTCAATTCACGGATAATAACTTTGAATATTGCAGTGATTGGTAGTGGCATGGCTGGGCTCGCTACCGCAAGAATTCTGAAAGATGCTGGACATAATATTACTATCTTTGAAGCCCTACCTGGACGTGGTATGGACAGTCATAGCTTAGAGTTTGAAGGTGGTTTAATCGATGCTCCACTACGTGTGATGAATCCACATTTATGGAAAAATACTTTAAGCCTTGCAACTCATTTGGGGATGACCACTTTTCCTGTACGTACTTATATGGCATGTAGCTGGTTATTTGAAGATAAAACAGAGACTTGGTTAACTACTTCCCGAACCCGTATTGGCAATTTCCCAATTATTAATAATCGCAAAGGGATCAAGCAGTATGGATGGCGTCTTGTTAAAGGCATGTTGCAATTAAAAACGGCAATTCATCAATTCTTCAAGTCTAAAAATCAGGATATTACGCTTGCAGAGTTTATTAATCATAATGAAATAGAGGAAGTGTTTTGGCATGGTGCGGTCATGCCTGTCCTCTATACAATTTGTACTTGTGATCCAAAGACCATTGGGGAATGGCCAGCAAAGCCACTCTTGGTTTTTCTTAAGCAACTGACAGATGGAGATGCATTACTACGGTTAAATGGTGGAACCCCAGCCTTTGTGGATAAACTTATTCAAGGTATAGAGTTACATAGTGGCTCAGCCATTCAGCACGTTGAAGAGCAGGGTGATCAGGTTGTAGTTAGAAATGAAGATGGTGACGAGTTCTTATTTGATAAAGTTGTTGTCGCTACCCCAACCACCAAACTGGAAGATTTCTTAAATAAGGATCAATTTGCTGAAGATATCAAACTGCTTAAACAGTTTAAGTTTGAAGATGGTGAATTGGTCATGCATACCGACGCAACAGTTATGCCACCAAATCGTAAAGACTGGTGTGTACTCAGTTATATGATGGATCGTCAATTTACCAAGCAACAATTTACTGTTTGGTTAAACTCTATTGAACCGAGTTTAGTTGGTAAAACACCTGTATTCCAGACATGGCGTCCAGTAACATCTATTGATCCTAAAAAAGTGATTTCTAGTGTGACCTTAACTCGTGCAGTTGTAGACTCCCAGACTGTTGCATTGAATAAAGAGATTCAGGAGCGTCATAAGCAACCAAACCGTAAAGTGTTTTATTGTGGTTCATGGTCATGCGATGGATTACCTATTTTGGAGTCAGCAGTGACCTCGGCGATGCATATTGCACAAATCTTTGGCGCACCGTTGCCTTTTGAAGGGTTGAAACCTAAAGTTGAGGTTGCTCCGCAGCTCGGTTATTAGGTTGATTAAATGAAATGGCTCCAAGTAATACAGCAACAGTTTCCTAAACATAAATATGCGATCAATGCCAAACAATTAGGAGATAAATCGCTATTTGCTTGGAGTAATTTAGGGTATTGGGCGCATTCACAGAATGCTCAGCTTTCATATCCACAAGCCTGTAAACAACTTGCACAACATTTGGCAGACAGTATTCATTTGTATAGTACTGATCGACTTCTGGATTTGGGGTGTGGGCAGGGGGCTAGCCTGAATCTCTGGTTAGAGTACTATAATATTCAGCATCTTCAGGCTGTAGAATTACAAGCTGAGTGTGTTGATACTATCCGCAACCATTTGCCACAATTAGAACAGATTTATTGTCATTCATTTTTAGACTTACAACATATTCCATTTTCAGAAAAGTTTACAGCAGTGATCTGCATAGATGCTGCATATCATAGTAACTTGCATCAATTTTTAAATAGTGTGGTAGCAGTTTTACAGCCCAATGGACGTATTGCCTTTCATTATTTAATGTTTTCTGAAAAATGGTATCATTTATCGACACTGCAAAAAGAGAAATATCGATTTTTACTGAAAACCGCAGCAGTCGATTTATTTCATATCTATAGTCATGATCGAACTTTACAAATTTTAGCTCAACATCAGTTTCAGCAAGTGCAGGTAGAGGATATTTCTGAGTCTGTATTGAATGGCTTTGCGCAATATATTAAACAGGCCAGGTTTGAGTATGGAGAGTATCCATTACTCGATACATTTAAAATCAAGATGACAGCGAAGCTTTGCAGGAAACTATATGAAGATGGGATAGTGCGTTATATTCAAGTTAATGCAGTAAAATATGGAGAAGAATAAATGCAACAATATTCAGGGGGGGGGCTTCTGTGGTGCTGTACGTTATGAAACAATAGCTAAGCCCAGATACAGTATTAATTGCCATTGTCGAGATTGTCAAAAAATAACAGGTAGTGCTTATGCACCTTTGCTTTCATTTTTTCAATCGGAAGTAATAATAAAAGGAAAAGTTCAGTACTTTGATTCAAATGGAAAGTCAGGCAAAAGGGTGCGACGCGGATTTTGTCCTAAATGTGGTTCTCGGTTATTCAGTTTACCTGAAATGTTAGCTGGTATTATTTCTATACATGTTGGAACATTGGATGAACCAAACTTATTTGAACCCAAAGCAGAGTTATTTATTAGCCAAGCAAATCACTGGGATGTATTAAATCCGAATATTTTACATTTTGAAGAATTGGCAAAGAAATAAGATAAAGATGAGAAAAAAATGGTGCCGACACTCGGATTCGAACTGAGGACCTACTGATTACAAGTCAGTTGCTCTACCAACTGAGCTATGTCGGCTTTGATGCGAGAATTCTACAGAATCTCTTTAAGATTGCAAGCTAAAAAATGAACATTTGAACCCAAAACACGCCTTAAGACAATCAAGAATAAATGGAGTTGATGATTTTTGATCAAGAGTGTTGTCACAATACAAAAAAGTTCAAAGATAGGTACTTGAAAATAGCTCACTCGACAGTGAGCTATTGAAAGAATAAATATTTAGAGATTAAGGAAGAGAATAGACTGAATATTCCTTAAAACTGTGAATGGGGAAACGTTTTTTGGGATTTAAAGAGACGGACATTATTTACTCCTTAAAATTTGATCAAGATCCTGTGCACATTCTTCTAGGGTTAGAGCCATATCCATTTGCATTTGGGGCTTGAGTTCATTTGCGAGTTTTCTCCATTCGTTGATGAGCCGCATTGCCTTTTGTATCTTATGTTTATTGATGTCTTTCGCAATAGTGGGTGTATAACCACCACGTTTAGCATTTTTGATTTGTCTTACATAATTAGCGCTGTTATTCATTCTCGCTCCCGAATAGCAGTATTCCTATGTTTTCAACGAGCTTTTTAATTGCGTGGTTACCGCAAGGTTATTTTAAAACATAAACATTGCAGCTATGTGATAGCTAATTTGTAGTTTTTTATTTCTAAATATAAATATCAAGCAGTCTGACTGATTAAAAGATATCAATCCTTTATGTTCTTTGAAGGTAGTACTTTTGGAAGCAGTATATTTAAATTTTTCTTTGGCAGTTCTAACAGTTTTAAGGCATTTGATTTGCGCATAAAGAATTTTAAAATAATAGATCCGATATAAATTATACTGATCATAAGGATCAGACTGATTGTCCCCCATATTATTGCAAGGTGGGTATGCTGTTTAAGATCAATACCAATATCAACGAAATAAAGCATATAAATCATAAATAAATAGGCAAAAATGCCGCTGGCAGAAAATAATGCAGCGCCAATATTTTCTGATTTTTTTGCCTCTTTAAAGGAAATCGGTCTAATCAATTCAAAGCCTTGGGTTTCTTCGTTGAAATGCACGAAGGATCGACAGTTTTTATAAATTCTTGCAGCAAAATGACTGTGAACCAAACTTTTGAAATATTTTAGGATAAATAGATTTTCTTCATTAATGTTAAGGTCTCTTTGTAAAATAGCAGTTTGTAATTCGTATTGAAATGCAGCTTTATCTGTTTCGGATAAATAAGGAGATTCAAGGTTTTTCTTAAGTTCCATTATTTTTTTAGATTTAAGATGATGATNCATCCCAAAGATATCTTGAAACATTTCGCTGTCTTTAATTTTTTTATAAGTTGTACATAAGATAACGAATAGAGGGATGCATATTGCAAACCAAGCACCACCTGCAATCATAGTCAAGAAATTTTGCATATCGAAAGCTCTGATCAATGTTTTTTTATAGCTTAGTTTTTTGGATAGATAAGTAAATATTTAAAGATGTATTGAGCGACATCTAATGTCGTATAAAATTCAAACAATATGACCTTGTTCTTATCTATATAAATTTTCTACATTATATGTAGGCATGGGAATATCATTGGCTTATCTTTAGTGTTTTTGATGATGTTTGGAAAGATCATATTCATAGAGAGCTATATATTTTAAAAGGATGAAAAAGGATATAAAATAGACAAGATTTGAATTGTTCAGTAAAATTTAAAAGTATCTATAATTAAAAAATTTAATCATGTTTAATAACATTTATACAGCATTAGAACAGCTTGGTCTAACTGCTCAAAAACGTTCAATTCACGTTTTATTTTCAAATGAGTCTTTGAACTCGAAAGTTTTTCTACAATATGTTGAAGGTCAACATACACTTAATGAAGGTCTACATGCGACTTTAGTTTGTTTGTCGACTGATGCTTCAATTCCTTTGAAGCAGTTCATTGGTGTGCAAGTAGCAGTAGATACTGTAACAGACCAGGGTTTATTAAGCCGTCAAACAGGGATTATCACAGGTGCGGATGTTGGGCAATCTGATGGAAGCTTGACGCTCTATAAACTGGAAATGCAGGATGCCAGTAGCTTATTTAAACACAGACGAAACAGTCGTGTTTTTATGAATAAAAGTGTACGTGATGTTGTTGAGATATTATTCACTGAATGGAAAAATAAAAGTCCGCTGTTTGCATCCAGTTTGACTTTGGATATGAGTGGGCTAGCCAAAGAATATGATATTCGCCCATTTACTATGCAGCATAATCAGACAGACTGGGAGTTTTTAACCAATTTGTTGCGTTCCGAGTCTATCAGCTGGTTGGTTGATGAAGCTCAATTAATTGTTCCCACTAGCTCAACCCAGATACAGGCTCAAAAGTTTCGTTTAATTGATGATAATGCACACTATCAGGCTTTAGAGCGAAGAAAGATAAAATATCATCGCAGTAGTGCTACAGAAACCCAAGATAGTATAACCAGCTTTATTGGTCAAAGATCATTACAACCTACATCTGTGTATATCAACCGTTGGCAAGCAGATGTATTGGATATCGATGAAGGGGCTGGATCTGTTCTTGGTACACAAAAGCATTCTGCTCATTATGATTCCGCAAGTTTGGGGCTGGAGGATGCATGGCATTTTTCACCTGCCTGGATGCAAGATTTAAAAGGTGAAGATGGCGCAACTGCATCAGGAAATCGTCAGGTAGAGCGATTTAATCAGAACTTGAGCAATTATCATAATAATCAGGCAAAACAGTTTGTAGCACAATCAACAGTGCGTGATGCGCAAGTTGGATATTGGTTTGAGTTTGAAGATCATCCTGAGATTGATCAACATTCAGGAGATGACAAGGAATTTTTAATTACTGGAAAGTCTTATTATAGTCAAAATAATCTGCCAAAAGATCTGACCGAACAGGTCAATATTCTATTGGGTCAAAGCCAGTGGAATTTAGAAAATATTGCAAATAATACTGAGCGCCAAGCCAATCAACTGATTTTGCAAAGACGAAATATTCCAATTACACCTGAATATAATCCACTTGAACATCGGGCCAAAGCATATCCACAGAGGGCAAAAGTTGTTGGTCCTGCTGGAGAAGAAATCTACGTGGATGAATGGGGACGTATCAAGGTACGTTTCTTGTTTACCAGAAGCGATGATCATCAACATGATGGAGGTGCAGGGACTAACGATAATGATACGGATTCTGCATGGGTGGATGTAGTTACACCTTGGGCTGGTGAAGGCTATGGTGTACGTTTTTTACCACGTATAGGTGAAATCGTTGTTGTTGATTTTATGGATGGGAATATTGACCGCCCATTTGTGATAGGACGTTTGCACGAAGCACAACGTAGCCCGACCAGATTTGATATTAAAGGACAGCTTCCAGATACACGTAGATTGAGTGGGATTCGTTCAAATGAAATTGGTGGAAGCGGCTTTGGTCAGCTACGTTTTGATGATACTTCTGGACAGATTAGTACCCAGTTACAAAGTAGTCATGCTGCGAGTCAGTTAAATCTGGGAAAACTCAGCCATCCTAAAGAAACCGAAACATCGGATGACCGAGGTGAAGGCTTTGAGCTTCGAACGGATCAATGGGGAGCCGTTCGGGCAGGTGATGGTTTATTGATTTCAACCTATAAACAGGATCAAGCCAGTGCAGATCATCTGGATGCTCAGGATGCTAAGAAACAGTTTGAAAGTAACCAAAATAATGCTAAAGCTTTAAGTGAAGTTGCCAAAAATCAGCAAACAGATGAGCTTGAATCCTTAGAACAGCTCAAAGCGTTTGCTGAACAGATTCAGGAAAAAATAGCCAAATTTAATCAAGCCATGATGCTATTAACCTCCCCATCAGGCATTGGTTTAAGTACTGCTGAAGATATTCATATTTCTGCGGATGCACAAATTAATCAAATTGCGGGTGATAGTATTAACTTGAGTACCCAGAAAAATTTGATTGCACATGCTCAAAATAAAATCAGTTTGTTTGCAGCACAAGAAGGTGCAAGGTTATATGCAGGAAAAGGTAAAGTTGAAGTTCAGGCTCAAGGTGATGGCCTAGATCTGATCGCACGAAAAGGTATTCAAATCACATCAACAGAAGATGTTATAGAGATAAAAGCCAATAAGAAAATTTTATTGACAGCTGGTGGGTCACAAATTGAAATTAGTGGTAGTGGTATTTTACCGACGACAGGTGGCAAGTTTGAGGTGAAGGCTGGGCAGCATTTGTTTATGGGCGGGGCGAGTGTTTCAGCAAATTTGCCTGCCTTACCAATGGTAAATTTACCCCCGAAAGAACTCGAATTAAGTTATCTGTATGATGATTTAAAGCCAGTAGCTCTAGCGCCATATAAGCTTATGTTTGAAGATGGTTCAATACAGGAAGGGATGTTAGACGCAGATGGATATGCAAAAGTGACTGTACCTGCTGATAAGCTGCAACCAAAAGTTTATTATGGATTTAGTAGCTTGGCGGCTAAACCAGATAAAGAAAAAGTTGAGAATCCATTTAAAAATAATAAGGTTATGAGCGTGGCAGAAGCGGAGCAATTAATAGAACAATACAATAAACAGGAGATGGATATGCTTCTGGATGATTATTTCCCTGATGAAATTGAAGCAATGGTCAATGGAGATGACATGGAGTTTGATGATCATATTGAAAATTATGAAGAACAAATAATTGCTCAAGAGAATAATAAAAATGATGAAATTGAAGATAATGCTGAGGAAATACCACTAACAGATAACTCATCTTTAAGTTTAGGAGATGATGCATGAATACAGCAGTTGCTAAAGCACCGGCACGACAAATCAGGGTCACCCAAAAGGGTGAGGAGTCCGCTGCACAGTGGATTAAAGGTGTACTTGATGGAAGTGGGTCAAGTCCTGCACAGATTATTGTTGCTGTTGTAATTGGCTGTATTCCTTTTGTTGGACAAGGTGTTGATGTCGGCAATGTTATTGTGTCAGTTGTCAAAATAGCAGAAAAACCTGATGATAAAGATAACTGGTTTGATTTGGTATTTAATTTAGTTGCATTTGTTCCTGTAGCAGGTGATGGTTTAAAAATTGTTTTTAAACAACTACGCTCAGGCAAAGCCATGGGTGCAATCCTTGATGCTATTCCAAGTAAAAAATTACGAGGCGATGTAGATAATTGGTTTAAAAATTTGAATTGGGCTGCATATACCAGAGAGATTCAGGGAACCTGTAACAAGATTATTGATGGTTTGATCGATGTTTTTGATAGCTGGTTAACCCGAGCCGTATTGGGTCAAGCTCGATTAAAAACCTTAGTTACACAGTTGCGTCAAATGAAACAGTTAGCAAGTCGACAGATTGAGCTGGTGATGAAGGATTTACAGGCAGCCCAGAGAAAAGCTTTAGCTACGCCTTATCCCAATACGACTGCCAGAGCGCCAATTGTAGCGAGAACACCTGCGCCAGCTCCTAAAGCACCCGCAACTCCTGTGCCAAAACCTAAAACACCAGCTCCAGCACCCAAAGCGACAGCAACTCCTGCCCCTAAAGCTAAAAACGTTAGCCAGACTCCCGCACCAAAAACTAGGCAAGAAGGGAAAGTTGTAAAAGATACGGCTGGAAATACCGCAAAAACAAGAACTAAAAACGTTGCGAATAAACGGAAAGAAAAAAGACGGAGCAATAAAGAACTCGGTTCAGGAGGAGAGCATATTACAGATTATTATTATGTGAAGCGAATGAAAAGCCGATCTAAAATCAATAATAATGGTGTGTTATATGAATATCATGATAGTGGGCATAATGGTATAGATCATGTTTGGCATAGTAATAGGATTGGGCATACGTATAGAATTACTGATAGTAAAGCAACCAATTTAGCTAATCATAGAAAGTTAACAACAGCCAAAGCAGCGATTACTGCATTACGTATGGGTTTGGATGTTTATATGAAATCTGGGCAGGAAGGAAAAGTTAAAAATGCGGTTGGTAGAACTAATAATGACGGTGTCCAAATGTCACATTTATGGATATCAAGAAAAATAGATTCATCAAAAATTATTACTACTCATAGTTCTTTAATTAGGCAGATAAAAGTTTGGGAAAGAGCTAGATTCTCTCCTTCATCGACAAAAATTTTTACTGGAGGGAAACCTAAAACCGTTGCTGTACAATGCCCTTATGATAGAAGTTTAGTTACAATTACAGGGAATTTATTTGATCATCATAGTAAATGTAAAGGCCTGGATAAACCGAAATGTACGCGTACAGTTACGGCACATGCGATAAAATTAGAGTTTGTTTTACCAAATGATATGTTACCGGAGTAAAAAGTGGAAAATGATTTAAATATAGACTGGCAACAATGGTTTGAAACAAAAAATTTTGACAGTAATACATACAGAGATAGTTTAATGACAGATGATCTTTATAATGATCATTTTGAAGATCTATTTAATGGGATTTATTCTGTAACTGATGGTTTTTTAGCTTACCAAAATACTGCCAAACCTAGTGATTTGATGGTAAGTGGAAGAAGAAGAATTATCGATGTCCTAGACTTTTTTTCATTACAATATTCATGCGGTGCTAATATTAATATAATAAAGAATATGTATTCTTATTTATTAGATTGGGTTGAACAATATGCAGAAGTCCACAAATCATACCATTTAAGTAAAGAAGCTGAGGGTCGTTTTGTATGGCATATTGCACTTGGAACTGAAGATTATTGGTATATTGCTTTACGTTTAATATGTTTTGGTTTACTTACTGGCTATGCGGATCAAATGTCTCGGATCATGCTAGTTATTGATTATAGAGAAGCCGAATCCGAAGGTCAGGAAAAAGATGGATTGCTTGAGCGTTTAGTTGAACCATTTGTGGCAGACCGCGGTATTCCACCAGATGAAGCACGACGCCATTTACCTTATCGAAAACTTTTTAAAGTTTTTAGTGCAGATTCAGAACAACGTCCTGCTTTAATGTTGCAATATCTGGACGACTGGTATGAAGCTAGTCGTCGAGAACCTTATCATGACCAGCATCCACAAGCCGATATAAGATCTGGAATTAGCTATTACGGTTATTGGTCATGGGAAGCGGCTGCTGTAACATGGTTGCTGGATATTGATGATAGTCTATACCGCGAACATCAGTTTTATCCAAAAGATCTGGTTGATTTTGCAAGAGCGCAATCAAGTTCACAATCACAAGAAGATCTGGAACGACTTAAAGTTAAGGGTGGAGACAAAGCATTACGTACAGGATACTGGACTACACCAGCAAGACCGAATCATCGTGAATACATTAAACAAGGTGATATTTTACCGACACTTTCAGAAGCCGATTGGGGCGAAGTGTATTGGCATTTTGATGGAGAGGGATGAGCTATTTAATTTTGATACGTTATTTATGGATGTTAGTAGATAGCTTAAACACGATAATTAGGGCAATTTAGTCAGTTACTGAATTTATTAAGCCCTTCTCAATACGGTGTAGTCCCGTAGAAACCAAATCTGGTGAGTACCTCTTTTCCTTTCCCCCCTAGGTGTGGGGGATTTCAATAGATGCTATAAGGTTGCATAAGACAACAAAAAAAAGCCTAAATCCTTTAGATTTAAGCTCTTTAAGACCTCATGAATCATCATGAGAGTAGAATATGGCGAGAGAGGGAATCTAATTTTTATTA
>NZ_OOGT01000095.1 GCF_900323515.1 Acinetobacter stercoris
ATCAAATGGCTAAGGCTAAGTTTGAACGTAATAAGCCACACGTAAACGTGGGCACAATCGGTCACGTTGACCATGGTAAAACAACTCTTACTGCTGCTATTGCAACAATCTGTGCAAAAACTTACGGCGGTGAAGCTAAAGATTACGCAGCAATTGACTCTGCACCTGAAGAAAAAGCTCGTGGTATTACAATTAATACTTCACACGTAGAATACGATTCTCCAACTCGTCACTACGCTCACGTAGACTGCCCGGGACACGCCGATTATGTTAAAAACATGATCACTGGTGCTGCTCAGATGGACGGTGCGATCCTTGTATGTGCTGCGACTGATGGTCCAATGCCACAAACTCGTGAACACATCCTTCTTTCTCGTCAGGTAGGTGTACCTTACATCATTGTTTTCTTGAACAAATGTGACCTTGTTGACGACGAAGAATTACTTGAATTGGTAGAAATGGAAGTTCGTGAACTTCTTTCTACTTATGACTTCCCAGGTGATGACACTCCAGTTATCCGTGGTTCAGCACTTGCTGCACTTAATGGTGATGCTGGTCAATATGGCGAATCTTCAGTTCTTGCACTTGTTGAAGCGCTTGATTCTTACATTCCAGAACCAGAACGTGCTATCGATAAAGCATTCTTGATGCCAATCGAAGACGTATTCTCAATCTCTGGTCGTGGTACTGTGGTAACAGGTCGTGTAGAATCTGGTATCGTTAAAGTAGGCGAAGAAGTTGAAATCGTTGGTATTAAAGATACAGTTAAAACAACTGTAACTGGCGTGGAAATGTTCCGTAAACTTCTTGACGAAGGTCGTGCTGGTGAGAACTGTGGTATTCTTCTACGTGGTACAAAACGTGAAGAAGTACAACGTGGTCAGGTACTTGCTAANCCAGGTACAATCAAGCCGCATACTAAATTTGATGCAGAAGTATATGTACTTTCTAAAGATGAAGGTGGTCGTCACACTCCATTCTTGAATGGTTACCGTCCACAGTTCTACTTCCGTACAACAGATGTAACTGGTGCGATCTCTCTTAAAGATGGCGTTGAAATGGTTATGCCTGGTGACAACGTAGAAATGTCAGTAGAATTGATCCACCCGATTGCAATGGACGCAGGTCTTCGTTTTGCGATCCGTGAAGGTGGTCGTACAGTAGGTGCTGGTGTTGTTGCTAAAGTAACTGCATAATCACTTGACTGTGTAAAAAGCGCTCTTTTAGAGCGCTTTTTTTATCTCAATAAGAATTTAATAAAATTGTCAGACAATCTTCCACTGAATTTGTCCTTAACTGATATTCAGTTGACCTCAACAGCACTTATCTGGATTTGAGAAAAAAGTAAGATAGAACTAAGAAAAACAAACATAAAGATGTTTCAGATGTATTCCACATTTGAAAGGAGTTTTGGCAATGAATGCTAAGGTAAATATCTCAAATCGTGCAGGTGCGACATTTCCAGTACGTCGTATGAACTTTAACTTTGATAATGTACCAGAGTACTGGGCAAATAATTCACCTGGAATTACCCACTTTATGACAGCTTTATCAGCGTTATTTCCAGATGGTGAAAAATTGTTCATTGATTCAGTTCGTGCTGTTCGTTATCATCCTGCAATTAAAGACAATGAAGCACTACAAAAAGAAATTAGTGCCTTTATTGGTCAAGAGGCAATGCATACTCAAGAACACGTAGGTTTTAATGCTTCAGCTCAAAAATATGGGCATGATGTGGCAAAATTTGAACGTGAAACTGGCGTTGTCATTCAAGCTGCACGTAAAACCTTTGCAAAATTAGTCAAGCCATTTGGTATGACGCAGGAAATGGTTGATTTAACAGCAACTACAGCTCTGGAACATTTTACTGCAACTATTGCTTCACAGTTGTTGACGAACAAACACATACAGGAATTGATGACTGATCCAACAATGTCTTATATGTGGTATTGGCATGCGATTGAAGAAAATGAACATAAAGCTGTTGCTTTTGATGTTTATGAAGGAATCTTTGGTAAAGGGCTGAAAGCTTACGCACTTCGTAGCTCTTCCTTAATCATGGCAATGACGCTGATTTTTCTTGTTCAGTCTTCGTTTGTAATACGTCTTTTGAAAGAAGATGGAAAACTAAATCTGAAAGAGTTGGGCATTATCTTCAAATATGGTTATAGCCCATCAAAAGGTATTATTGCAGGAATGACAAAAGAGATGTTGGCTTGGTTTAAACCAAACTTTCATCCTAATGACCATGATACTGTCGAGCTTTTGGAAAAATGGAAAGCGAAATTGGGTCTATAAAAATAAAAACTAATCCGTCATGTTAACTCTGGGGGCAATGCAAATTGCCCTATTTTTTTTGAATTAATGATTCGCAATCTGAAATGAATTTCTTATAATCGCGTTTTAATTTATAAAGATGAACGAATATGATTCGTTTAATGCAAAAAACTGATTTAAATATAGTTAGTCACATTGAGCAACTGGTACAAACACATCCCTGGACATTGTCACAATTTGCAGAGTCATTAGAATCTTATCAATGCACAGTGATTGAAAAAAATGGTCAGGTAGTGGGTTTTTGTATTTTACAAAGTGTATTGGATGAAGCTAATTTATTACTTATGGCGATTCACCCGGACCAACAAGGGCAGGGGTTCGGTTATAAATTATTGGATGAGTCAATTCAGCTACTTAAAAATAATCCAGTTCAGATATTTTTAGAGGTTCGGGAAAGTAACCAACCTGCAATTGGGCTGTATGAAAAGAGTGGTTTCCATCAAATTGATTTAAGAAAGAATTATTATCCAAATAATGATGGTAGTCGAGAGCATGCCATTATTATGGTGAAACCATGTAGTGATGATTTCAGTCAACTATTTAAATAATTAACTGAATTATTTAATAATCAATTCATTCCACTCGGATGGTAAAGTCGTCATTAACATTTCGCCAAGCTGATCAATTTCTTCCGATGTCAAAGAACGATTTAACCTGCGCCACTGACCATCAAGCAATAATTCAATAGGAACATATTGGGATTTATAATTCATTTTATCAGAATGTGGTACCCAATAGCCTAAGTAAACATAATCCTGTCCGATAGACTTTACATATTCAATCTGTTTTAAAATAGCGTATACCCCAAGTGAACGTTTACTTTCATCGGGATCAAAAAAAGTATAAACAGCAGAGACACCATCATCCAGAATATCGCATGTAGACACACTGACGAGTCGATCTTCTTTGTACAGTTCTAAAAAAAAGCTTTGGGTACAACTATGAATCAAAAATTTTTCAAACTGATCATAGCTAGGAGGAAACATATCTCCGTCTGAATGTCTGGAGATAATATATTTTTCATAAAGATCGTAATGTATGTCAGTAGCATCTTTGGTCGAGATGATTTTCATTTCCAGATCTTGATTGCGTTTCCATGCTTTTTTTTGTGTACTATTCATTTGAAAACTATCGACAGGAACACGACAAGACAGACATTGTCGGCACAAATGGCATTCAGGGCGATATACAAAATCGCCACTGCGTCTAAAACCGAGGCGTGAGAGTTCTGAAAGTGTAACAACATCAATACGGTGAACAGGATCTAAAAAAACCATTCGTGCAGATTTATTTTCAAGATAACTGCAATCGTGCGGAGGTGTTATATAGTACTGTAAGTCATTTAATAGGGACTTCGGTAAGTAAGATTTCATATGTGTCCCTCCTTTTTTATGTCCTTAATCGTGCATTTAGTGCTATTGTTTTACTTGAAAATACACCTTCTTGATAACTTTTCCAATCTGGTGGAGGTAATTTAATTACATCTTGTAACGAATTTAGATATTCTTGACGAGAAATTGTGCAAGCGCCCAAACTTATCAGATGATCATTGACAAGTTGGCAATCAATCCATGGCAAATTATTTTCCAGTCCAATGAGCATCAGGACGTAAAAAGCCATTTTAGAAACATCAGTTCTGGTGCTAAACATAGATTCACCAAAGCAACCATGCCCAATAGATACCCCATATAGCCCTCCAATTAGCTCTTCTCGATCCCATACCTCAACACTATAAGCTAGACCTGCTTCAAACAGTTGAGTGTACCCTTGTATGATTTCTTCTGATATCCATGTTTCATTTGCATAGCTTCTTGGCATGGCACACGAACGAATGACACGTTCAAAAGCATGATTTACAGTAATTTGATAGTCAAACTTTTTCATGTTTCGAATCAGTGACTTGCTTGGAGTGTAATGTTCTGGGCGAATAATACAGCGTGGCTCAGGGCACCACCAGCAAATAGGTTCACCTTCGGAAAACCATGGGAACAAACCATGAGTGTAGGCTTCAAAGAGTGTAAAAGGGGAGAGATCAGCCCCAATACAAATAAGTCCCTGACCTTCTGGATCTGACTCAACTGGATCGGGAAAAATATATTGAGATAGATTTAACATAGGCAAAATATGTGATTTGCAATACAGGTTGTACTTTATCTTAGCTGATCTTGTTAGAAAATATTATGAATAATGCAAAGAGTTTTGAACGTTTAAGATTGGTCGCTTTGAAGTGAAATCCTTGCTTTTCATGCCTGGTTCAAATCATTATTTTTATAATGTGGTTAAAAGATTGGTGTAATAAGCACTTCGATCATTAGATTATCTAACTTAATACTCGAAGTGCTTATGATTACGAAGGCTTATTTAATTTCATCTAAATAACGGTCTGCATCAAGTGCAGCCATACAACCTGATCCGGCAGAAGTAATTGCTTGGCGATATACATCATCGGCTACATCACCGGCTGCAAATACACCAGCGACAGAAGTTGCTGTTGCATTACCAGCAGTACCACTTTGAACCTGTATATAACCATTTCGAAGTTCTAGCTGACCTTCAAACATCCCTGTATTGGGTTTATGACCGATAGCAATGAATAGTCCTGATACATCTACAGTCTGAGTGCTTTCATCTTGAGTTGATTTTAAACGAACTGAAGTCACACCAGAGGTTTTATCACCAAGTACTTCGTCTACCTGATGATTCCATATGATACTGATTTTGCCTTCTTTGACTTTTTCATTTAAATGATCCTGAAGGATTTTTTCGGAACGTAATTTATCACGACGATGTACGAGAGTGACATGTGATGCGATATTTGCAAGATATAATGCCTCTTCTACAGCAGTATTTCCTCCACCCACAACCATAACTTTCTGGTTTTTATAGAAAAACCCGTCACATGTGGCACAGGCACTTACACCTTGTCCCATATAAGCCTGCTCAGACTCCAGACCTAAATATTGTGCAGTGGCGCCAGTTGCTACGATGAGTGCATCACAGGTGTATTCATCCATATCACCTTTTAAAACAAACGGGCGAGTTTTAAGATCAACTTCATTAATGTGATCATAAAGGATTTCGGTACCGAAACGTTCTGCATGAGCCTGCATACGTTCCATTAACGCTGGACCTGTTAATCCTTCAGGATCACCTGGCCAGTTTTCGACATCAGTTGTTGTTGTGAGCTGACCGCCCAATTGCATACCAGCAATTAAAGTGGGTTTTAAGTTTGCACGTGCAGCATAGACAGCAGCACTATAGCCTGCAGGACCAGAACCTAAAATAATTAACCGAGAGTGACGAGCGCTCATGAGTCATCCTTTTTTATAAAAAATATAGAAATTGATTAAATTATACGTGAAACTCTATAGCTATTGTGTGGCTTCAATGTGGATAATATTGATCATCTAAATCGAATTGAGCTATATAGAAAAGCTGTATAATCATTTGAGAAGCAGAAACAGTATTAAATCGCTGAATTCTCAACAAACCTTTACAACACAAGTAAATTATCATGCATCTTTTTTTCAAGAACAGGTGCATAATATAAAGATTTATTCTTTTAAGATAGCGTAAAGCTAAAACAAAAGAGCAATTTGAATAATTGGTTACAGGACAGTATATGACTGCGGTGTCGAGTGTTTATGCACAGCGCTTATTATTAACATTATTCTTGATTTCATTTGGGATCTATTTGTTCCTTGCAACAGTGACTTATACCCCATTTGATCCAGGTTGGATGCATATTTCTAGTGATACTCAGCAAGTCTCTAATGCGAGTGGTGTTGCAGGTGCGTGGATTGCAGATCTGCTGTTCGGTTTTTTAGGCTGGGCGAGTTTGCTTATCCCTATATTTTTATTCGTTGAGGCAATTCAGGTCTGGTGGCCACATAGTTTCTTAAGCCGTCCATTTCGCTTTGCTGCCCAATTTTTTATTTTGCTTACCACAGCATCCCTTTTGTACTTAATGTGGAATGTTCCTGCTGATACTTTAGATAATGCCTCAGGTGGAATTATCGGTTATGAGTTGGGTGAAAGTCTGTCAGGATTGCTTACAATCTATGGTGCAGTGTTCTTTTTGGTTGTGCTTTGGCTTGTATTGTTTACATTGGCTTTTGGTGTGAAATGGAATAAAACATGGGTAACTCTGAAAGCCACACCAGCTTATTTACAAGATTTATTTTATAAAAATGTGCCTGAAAGTGAGTCAGATTTTGATTTGACAAATCCGGCATTAAAGAAAAAACAAGCAGCGAACACGGTAGAACAACAATCATCTGCGTCAGATGAGTCTAAAAGTTTTGCTGAACATGAACCGTCTATATCTGTAGCAGAAGATAATGCTCTGGTTGAAGCAAAAGCCGAGCGTTTATTTGCAGATGTTGTTGCATATGAGCAGGCAAAACAGGCAGAATTTTCAAACCCACCTGATATTGATGATGAAGAGCTTGAAAAAACTTTAGTTAAAGCACATCAACTTGAGCAAGATAGCCAGAGAGTTGTGGCAACGGGTGAAGTATGGAAGGCACTGAGTCAAAATAGTAATCATAAACAAGAAATTGATGCACTATTGCGTGCAGCAGAAGATGAGCCTCTACAGACTCAGCCAGAACATTTAAGTGAAATATCTCAAGAACGTGTGCATACATTGCAAAATACCAGTGTGCCATCACAAAGAGCGCATGATGATAACAACTTAGACTGGGATGATGATCAGGTATTTGATGATCTACTTGCAGCTGTACCTAATACCAAAACTGCGACAGATATCCACAGTCCTTTTAATCAAGATACATTAAACGATCAGCATTTGACGGCGGCAGGCACAGTTGTATCGAATGTTACAGTTCAACAGCAGTCTCTTGCAGAAGAGCTGGATGATCTTGCATCTATGGTTGAAGTTGAAGAGGTGCGTTCAACGAGTAGTTATGCCCAGTCTACACCATTTGTCAGGGCAGATATACAAACGCATCTGAATACAGCACATGTTACGGAAGAAGAAAAAAATCTGATTTCTTCAAATAAAGATGCATTCCGGGAAGCTTGGCAAGAAACAGCAGGTAAGGTTGAAACAGAAGAAGTTGAAGAAGAGTTTGATTTAGATGCACCGCTTACGGATGCATTTGGTCGTCCCATGTCGCGTGCAATGCAGGTGGCTGAACGACGTAAAGACTTACCGCCTTTACCTGGACTTGAGTTATTGGACGAAGTTGATCCAAATAAAAAGGTCAATTTCACAGCAGAACAATTAGCTCGGCTATCTGAACTTTTAGAAATCAAGTTACAAGAGTTTAACGTCAAGGCAAAAGTAGTTGAGGCTCAGCCAGGCCCAGTAGTAACACGTTTTGAGTTAGATCTGGCACCAGGTGTAAAAGCATCTAAAGTAACAAATATTTCACGTGATTTGGCTCGCTCAATGTCTATGGCTTCTGTCCGTGTAGTGGAAGTTATTCCAGGTAAACCATATATCGGGATTGAAGTTCCAAATAGTGCCCGTGAAATGGTTCGTCTCATCGAGCTGTTAGAAACACCAGCTTATCGAGACCCAAATGGTTTGATTTCCATGGCTATGGGTAAGGATATTTCGGGAAATCCGGTCTTGACCGACCTGGCTAAAGCACCACATATGCTTGTTGCTGGTACAACTGGTTCTGGTAAGTCAGTGGCTGTGAATGCCATGATTTTATCCATGCTGCTAAAATATACTCCAGACCAACTTCGATTGATTTTAATTGATCCTAAGCAGCTAGAACTTGCAAATTATAATGATATTCCACATTTATTGACTCCTGTTGTAACAGACATGAAAGATGCTGTTAGTGCTTTAAACTGGTGTGTAAATGAAATGGAACGTCGTTATAAACTGATGTCTTTTTTGAAAATCCGTAAAATTTCAGATTATAACCGTAAGGTTGAAGAGGCTTTGGCAAATGGTGAAGATTTAATCGACCCGACTTGGAAACCGAGTGATTCTGCAACTCAAGAACGTGCACCGCGTCTAACTCCATTACCATCAATCGTGATTGTTGCAGATGAATTTGCTGACATGATCATGCAGGTCGGTAAAAAAGCAGAAGAGATGATTACTCGTCTGGCACAAAAATCACGTGCTGCCGGTATTCATTTATTGCTTGCGACACAGCGTCCATCAGTAGATGTGATCACGGGTTTGATCAAGGCAAATATTCCAACTCGAGTAGCATTACGCGTTAACAGTAAGATTGACTCACGTACTATATTGGATGCTGGTGGGGCAGAAGACCTACTTGGTCATGGTGATATGTTATTCCTTGGTCCGGGTAAAATTGAACCTGAACGTGTACACGGTGCTTTTATTGCAGATGATGAAGTAAACCGTATCTGTGATGCATGGCGTGAACGTGGTTCTCCAAATTATGTTGATGAAATCCTGACACCTTATGATGAAGAACCGGCAAGTCGAGGTTTTGAAGATGGTGATAGTGATTCAAGCCGAGATGCTCTTTATGATCAATGTGTTTCGTTTGTGTTAGAAACCAGAAAAGTTTCTGTTTCTTCATTACAACGTAAATTCAGTCTGGGATATAACAGGGCTGCACGTATTGTAGATCAAATGGAAGAACAGGGTATTGTAAGTGCCATGGGACCAAATGGTAAACGTGAGATTCTGGTGTAGTTTAGCTTTCAGCCAAACTGATTTTAATTGCAAAAATAGCTCCAATGATGGAGCTATTTTTTATTTGAAAAATAACTTGAAAATAAGCTTTGTTTTGTGACCAATTTCAAATATTATTCAGAATTGCTGTTATTATTTATCCATAAGCAGTAAGCCCAAAACACAATTCTAAAGGTGACAAAAATGTTTATCGCATTATGTACCTTGGTGTTTATCCATTTATGTGCATTGGCAACACCAGGGCCTGATTTTTTCTTAGTTTCACAAACAGCTATTAGTCGTTCACGTCAACAGTCAATGTTTGTGGTTTTAGGAATTACTGCGGGTGTCATGTTTTGGGCAATGTTGGCTCTGATGGGGCTGAATATTATTTTTGAAAAAATGGCTTGGCTTAAACACATCATGCTTGTTGCTGGTGGTATATATTTATGTTGGCTAGGCTTTCAAATGCTAAAATCTGCTTTTAGCAAGAATAAGACCGCAGAGCATACATTTGAATTGCCGCAGAGTAATTTGCGTTTTTTTCTTAAAGGGTTATTAACAAATATCTCAAATCCTAAAGCGATCATATATTTCGGTAGTGTATTTTCCGTGTTTATGGTCAATCCCGCTTTAGAGCGCGTACATTTTCTTTTATTTGTGATTGTATCTGTGGTTACATTGCTATGGTTTAGTTTTGTTGCATTTATATTTTCACTCTCACGCTTTAAAGCGGCATATAAGAATGCTGCAAAATGGGTTGATGGTATTTCAGGTGGTATATTTACAGCATTTGGTGCTTATTTAATAGGTAGTAAGTAGCCGTAAGTTTATGAGTAAAAAAAACCTGCTATAAGCAGGTTTTTTTGTTTATCAAGATTAAGCAAATTTTGCTAAGACTTGAAGAAAACTTTCACGTTGGCTTGGAAATTCATTGATGACATCTGCAATACTTTGGCCTTCTGGATTTTTTGCATTGATGTCACGACCATCTGCTTTAAATTTTGTTAGCAAACGTTCAAAGTCATTTGGGCGCATATGTTTGAATGCATTGTAAAGCACATGAAAATCGGCATTAACGCCTTCAGGGGGAAGTTGGTTTAAATAGGCAAATACACGCTCATCTGACCATTCTTCATTGAAAGTTGCTGGCTGTGATACTGCCATGACACAATCTCCATTTAATTTGAATATTCATTAAAAAGGCAAAATAACGTGCGCTATTTTGCCTTGATTCAATTCACTTGACTAATCAAAAATCAGATTAACGTTCTTCAGGCAAATTGATATTCATTTCCAACATTTCAATATTCGCTTCTGAACGAACCTGCATTTGGATATGTTGCTCATCTACACCACGGACATAACGATTGACCACTTGCATGATTTCTTTCTTCATTTGATCAATCTTGTCTTGGCTTAAACGACGACCCAATCCCTGCTCAGATGCCACGATCACTTTTAAGCGGTCTTTGGCAGTTTTAGCACTAGATTGCTTATCATCGTTACTAAAAAGTTTACTCCAGAATCCTGCCATCTTTACCCTCCAAATAATCGTGCTAACCAGCCTTTAGGTTTAGCAGTAATGTGACGATAAGGGCGCTCTTCACCTAGGAAACGCGCAACAAGATCATCATAAGCCTGACCAGCAGCTGATTCACTATAAAGAATCACTGGTTTACCTTCGTTTGATCCTTGTAAAACACTTGGACATTCTGGAATAACACCCAGCGTAGGAATACGTAAAATGTCTTTGGAAATGTCATCGATTGTTAACATCTCCTGTTTGTCCGCACGTTCAGGGTTATAGCGAGTGATACATAGATGTTTACGTATACGCCCTTCATTTTGCTCTACTTTTTTAGTTTTACTATCAAGCATACCAATAATACGGTCAGAATCTCGAACTGACGAAATTTCTGGATTCGTGACGATAATTGCTTCATCTGCATGGTACATTGATAAAATAGCACCACGCTCAATACCTGCTGGTGAATCACAAATAATATAATCGAATTCCTGTGAAAGCTCATCAATTACACGTGCAACGCCTTCATCAGTTAAGGCATCTTTATCGCGAGTTTGTGATGCTGGCAAGATATATAGGTTTTCGATGTCTTTATCACGAATTAATGCTTGTTGTAATCGTGCTTCATTATTAATGACATTAACGAAGTCATAAACAACTCGGCGCTCACAGCCCATGATCAAATCTAAATTACGTAGCCCAACGTCAAAATCTATAACAACAGTTTTATGACCACGAAGGGCTAAACCTGTTGCAAAAGATGCGCTTGTCGTAGTTTTTCCTACGCCACCTTTGCCTGATGTAACGACAACAATTTTGGCCACCGAATCCACTCCTGTTATGGTCAATCCCCTTTTGAATAGGGTTTTTATGGTGTTTGATTTATACCTTAAATTTCTAAAGCTTTAAATTCAAGCTCTTGGTTGTCATTCAAAAAAATATGAACTGGTTTTTTTATCATATTTTGTGGGATATCATCTGCTACACAGTATGTTCCTGCAATTGAAACCAGTTCTGCCTCAAGTGAATGACAGAAAATTCTTGCCGAAGTATTTCCTCCAGCACCAGCAATGACTCTACCACGTACATTGCCGTAAATATGTATATTTCCTGAAGCAATTACTTCAGAACCGCTATTTATACCTGCATTAATAATTACATCACCATGATCTTGCACAATGCATTGCCCAGTTCTTAATATTTCATCATGATATGAGCTTGCATAACTTACAGTTTTTGGCTGTGAAGATGTAACAGATTGTTGATTTTCTGGTTTGTTGGCTGTTTTTTCAACAACTTGCTCTTGTGTAGGTTTGATTCTTTGTAATGGACGGTCCGCAGGTAATACAGGAAACTGGATAGCCCGAGCCTGATCTCCCAGAACCCCATCAATAACCCCCATAGGTTGTAAATCCAGATCAATCAAAAGCTGGATAAGCGCAATCAATTCTTGTTCAACTGTACTATCTAACACAACCAGTGCACCTTGATAGGAGGTTTCATTTAGCATGGTTGTCAATTGCTGGCGGATGACATCATGATCATTTGTATCAAAGGTTAATCGGGTAAAATTAACCATTCTGCCAGTAATCCGAATATCAGCCATAAAAATTCCTTAACGGGCTTTTAACCATTTTAAAGAGGTCAAAGTCAAATTATAAATAGAGCAAATGCTAGAACAATTTGAATGATTTCTCTAGCTAAGATACAAATATTTTCAATGAATTGATGCTTCTTTAGCTTGATCGTTTTTTTCTAGTACAAGTTGCCATTGTTTAATTTTAACCTGTTTGCGTATAGATTCTAAACTTTCATAAACCACAGATTCAACTAATTGTTCAAGAGATTGATTATCAATATTCATTTGACTAACTTTTTCTGCAATTAAACGATAATTAGGATTAAGGGTATCAGGGCTTCCTTGTACAAAAGGCTGGATTAAACCTTGAGTAATATTTTCTCCTAATCTTTGTCCTATGCTTTGTATCTGATGTTCAATCGTATTACCAACAATAGGAATAAGTCTTAGTAATCGGGTGAGTTCTGGTGTATCTGCAATTGCTTGATTAACGATTTGTCCTACACTGTGTGAGATATTGTCTTGCTGGTTTTTAAGTTCGACGGCGAGTGATTCTTGTAATACTTGCGCCAGAGTTTCGGCAAACATTACACGGTGGTGATCGACCAGATCATGAATGATTTTTTTATGAGAAGAACTGGTATCAAGTTCAGTGCGAATACCATCGATAACAGTGATGACAACTCGGTCAGAAAGCTCTTCCATGACCACACGATAATAAAATAAAGCTGTTTTTTTCCAGCTCACAGGAATGATTTTATATCCTAGTTCTTCAAGGCGATAAGCAATAATGACAGAACGAATCAATCTTAAAAAACGTAAATAAGGAATAATTGCCAGAATTTCATACCAATGTACAAATGGAAAGAAAAACCAGCGTTTATGATGTTTTCTGACTATAGCGATTAACCAGCGGATACCGAGTTCAACTACAAGAAAGATAATGAACCAGCTTTCGATCTTGACGACCCAGGGATGTAAATCGCTTTTATAGAAGTCGAGCAGTTGAGATAAGTGAATTTCATTGAATAACCAATGAGCAAAATTACTGAGTAAAAAAGCATTTAGAGCAAGGCAGACCAGATTAACGACAATAATCACCATCATGAAAATGTCATAAATCAGAAACAGCTTCCATGCAGGCGTATTATATTTTTGCCTCATGCTATTTATTTTAATTTGTTTCGGGTCTGCCATAAGCTGCCTGCTTTTATACTTCAGTTTGGTATTTTTCTTTCATTGAGGTGATCAATTGGTCTTTTTCAGCCCATAATTCATCCACCCACTTCTGGAAACGTTCGCGGTATTCTGGATCATCTTCATAGTTTCCAGCAAGAACCCATTCTGGCAGATCAATTTTTCTTAGATTCACTGCTATGCGCTTGACCTCACCAAGCCAAAAATCACTATATTCTGGTGCTCCGTCAGGGTAAACAATTGTCATATCAACCAAAGCATCAATTTTATCTCCAAGAATATTTAATGCTAAGGCTAAACCTCCTGCTTTGGGTTTTAACAAATTAACATAAGGAGATTTTTGTTGATCATGCTTTTCTTTTGTAAAACGGGTACCTTCGAGATAGTTGAGTAATGTAAACGGTTGACTGAGCAATTGTTCACATGCTTTTCGTGCCTCCATCATATCTCGTGTTTTTAGTTCAGGGTTTTTAGCAATTTGCTCTTTTGTATGACGTTTCATCATCGGGAAGCCCAAAATTTTGAAAGCTTGTCCAACAAAAGGAATGAATATAAGCTCCCATTTCGTAAAAAAACGGGTTAGGGGCATACGTGTTAAACCAAAATATTGATTTACTGTAGTATCTACCCAACTTTGGTGATTACAGGTCATCAGATAACGACCTTGCAAGTTAAGATCAAGATTGTCATCTATTGAAATATCCCATTCAAGATCAGGGAGCACGTGGTCGATTAACCAATTGTTGACACTTAACCAGCTATTGGTAATTTGGATATTGGTTTCATCAACTTTACGTGACTTTTTAAATAATTTTGTCAATCCTAAAGCAAGGACAGGAGGACCATGGAAAAAAGTGCTTCCTGTAATGACTGAACCTACTGTTAAACCACGTGTGATTTTTTTTAATATGGGTTGTTTTTTCTGTTCGGATGACATACAACATTCCTGTAAGTAAATATCTACGAATTTTGATTTGATATAATAGACTTAAAATAAATAAAATATTATAACTATGAATAAATTG
>NZ_OOGT01000302.1 GCF_900323515.1 Acinetobacter stercoris
CATTAAAAAGTATAGCATTGAGAGTTCTTTACTAAAGAAACTTTCAAACAATTAAAACGTATGGCAACATAGCTTTTTTAAATACTTTGATCAAGTGATTAGGTTTTACGCGTGATTTATTTATTCATTTTACTGTTGGTTATAGTGATTGCATTTAGCTATAAGTATGCATGGTGGAAGCCAACCGTTGACTGGAAACAGCCACGCGTTCTTATGTATCACATGGTACGTGAACACATTGATGGGGCAAAATTCAATAAATTACGTGTTAAGCCTGCCGAATTTGAAAAACAAGTCAGATATATGCAGGAGCAGGGTTTTCATTTTGTAACTATGCATGAGTTACGTGAAAAATGGGGACAACACCCTGAGAAAACTGTTGCAATTACTTTTGATGATGGTTATCTGGATAATTTGTCAAATGCTTATCCAGTTTTGGAAAAATATCGTGCTAAAGCAACAGTTTATGTGGTCGTGGATCGTCATGATCGAGATTGGTCAACATATAAAAAAGCGCATCATAATAGTGGTGAGTTAATGCATGAACCTAAATTGAATGATGAACAAGTCCAGTTGTTATCAAATAGTGGATTGGTTGAAATAGGTTCTCATACTCTTACACATGCAAATTTGGATAAATTGAACGATGCTGAATGTTTTACAGAAATGTCTGAGTCTAAGAAGCGCCTTGAACAGCTTATCGGTCGACCAGTAACCAGTTTTGCTTATCCATTTGGCATCTACTCAGTGCGTGATGTAGCAGTGGCAAAACAGGTCGGTTATACAAATGCCGTAACGACCAAAGAAGGCATTGATGATCTGACTCCTGATTTTATGCAATTACAACGCATTAAAATAAGTGGCAAAGATTCGTTATTTGCAGTCAAATTACGATTGAAACTGGGTAAACGCGAGGGTTAATAATGCGTATTACAATGGTCATGGCAAGTGATGAAGATGGTGGGCTTGAAAAACACGTCATTGAACTAGCAAATGGTTTGGCAAGCACCCATGAGGTGAGTTTAATAGCTCATCCCAGATATCAGGATTTACTGGATAACAATGTCAACTTTATATCATTTGATATGAGTGGTAGTCGTTACAATCCTATAACTAAATATAAGCTTAACAAGAAAATTTTAGATACGAAACCAGATATCCTACATGCGCATGCTTCGAAAACAGCAAAGCTATTACAAAAACTCATACCAAAATTTGATTTTCCAAGTGTTGTAACCATTCACGGGTTGAAAAGTAATATTCAGGCTTATCTGGCTTTTGACAAAATTATCGCTGTTAGTCAAAGATTGGCGAAAGAAATTAATCGACCTGAAAAAGTTGATGTAGTTTACAATGGCGTGAAAATCAAGACATTAGTAAAACCATTTGAAAAGAACCGAAAATTTATTGCGATAGGCCGCTTAAATGAGGTGAAAGGATTTGATGTTCTCATACACGCTTGGCAGGGGATTCCACATCAATTGTTGATTGTTGGAAATGGAGAGGAACAGGAAACGCTTGAACAGTTAATACAAAGTTTAAACTTAACAGAGCATGTGAAACTATATGGCTACTCTGAGCATATTCATGATCAGATTACAGAGGCTGAAGCATTAATTGTTTCATCACACCGTGAAGGTGGTCCTTATACTCTCAGTGAAGCACTATTACTGGAGCGCCCTGTGATTGGAACTGATGTAGGAATGATGTCTGAATTTGTTCCTGGCGAGTATTTATGTATTACAAATAACAAAGAAGCTTTACACCAGTTGATAGAGCGTTATCTGAAAGATGATGAAATCGAACAGAGATTTAATCCATCATTTACTCTAGCTAGACAACAGCTAACATTTGAAAAAATGTTAGAACACACGCTAGAAGTTTATCAAAATGCATTAAACTATTTAAAATAATAAGGGTAAACTATTCATGAACCAAAAAAGTCAATGTATCCTTACGCTAACCGATGGGCGTGCAGGGCATGAAACACAGACCAAAGGTTTATGTACAATTCTAAATGCTGATCAGGAATATCGGGTTGAGCAGGTCAAAGTAAAAACAATTTCGAAATTAAAAAACTCTATTTTGAAATGGGGATACAACTATTTTTCAAAAGAGTGGATGCTAGGCCAGCTTATTGACTTAAATCAATTTGAAGACATTGATATTGATGATATTCGATATATTGTATCGGCTGGAGGGGATACCTTATTGGCAAATGCCGTTTTAAAGTCATATTTAAACTCTTTAGATATTCCAGTTCAAAATGTTATTGCGACCTCTTTGCGCAGAATGTGTGAAAATGCTTACGATATTGTGTTTACCATCGATGCAAATAAAGAAGGGCAGACACCTTATATATACTATCCAATTGCACCTAATAAAATGTTAAGTTTTAACTTGCCCGAAGAAGAGCAAGAATCAAGGAAAAAACTTTCTTTAAGTCATACTCAAGGTATATGGACTATCTTAGTCGGAGCTAGTACTGCTGAGGTTGAGATTGGTAGTGTGGAAGACTGGATTCTTCTTATTGAGGACCTAATTAAACAATATCCAGCAGATGAATTTTATGTGTCCACATCTCGCAGGACACCTAAAGCTTTTGAGCAGTCACTCAAAAATGTTTTAAAACAATATAGTAATCTACATTTGGTTTTGGTTGGGGAAGGGGATAAGACATCAATCAAAGATTTGATGTTTGCTGCCAATATTATTATGAGTTCTCCAGATTCAACATCAATGGTGAGTGAGGGTTTGATGTTACAAAAACCTTTATTTGTAGTGCAATTTCCTGATAGCAGAATGAATGAAGAGTTTCGGCAGTATTATGAGGATAAAATTAAGCGGGGATGGTTACAGTTTTATTCAGAAAAAGATTTCAATATTTCATCGTTAAATGATTTTAAATATGTGAATCA
>NZ_OOGT01000020.1 GCF_900323515.1 Acinetobacter stercoris
TATTTAAAAAATGTTGATAAAAGTCTAAGAGAATCAAATTATTATCAAGCAGATCAGGATTTACTACAAAAGATTAATCAGGGTTTAACTTTTAAAATTAATCAGGTTAGAACATTAACCACTGAACCTTCTGAAACCACAAAGCTTGAATGCGAAGGGCAAATCGTCATCCAATTTCCAAAAGGCTTACAAAAAAGAGCTGAGAATGCTTATTTAGAGCATGGTGCTGTCGAATGTGATTATGAAGAGTGTGAGTCAGAGTCTGGTTATTCTACGTTACGTGATTATATTGAGGACAGTAGTTCCGGTTTGGTTTTAGATAATGATCAATTAAAAGGTCAATTTAATTACAATATCCTCAAAACAGATCAGGATGGTTTTAGCTTAAATGTGAATAATCAGAATGAAGTCATTCGGGGAGTGGTTACGATCGCTGTGAAAGCAGTTCAATATGCAGCATATATAAAGGAAAATAAAGAAATCAGTGAACGTCATGTTGAACAGGAAAAAGAGCAAAGCAGCCAGAAAGAACTGGCGCAAAAAGCAATGGATATCCGTAAGAAAGAGTTAGATGATGAGAAAAATAAGCAAGTTGAACGATTAAACCAAACTTGGGATCAGTTTACCGATGAGCAAAAAGCAAAGTTAAAACAAGATCAGACAGATTGGTTTGAAAAGAGGGACATAGATTGTAAGGTCATATCGCAACGTTCTATACATGATATTCCAGACAGCGAGCTTGAAATATATCAGAAACAGTCTGATTATTGGGATAATACAATGCGTGCTGAAAATAGGGAGATGGAATATAGCAAATGTTTTAGCAAACGTACGCAAGAGCGAATTGTTTATTTAAATAATGTTTTTAACTAATCTAGTCATGACAAAAGGATGAATTGCTTCATCCTTTTTTTATTGGCATGCTATAGCAAATACTGTTTTTAGATAGATTATGCGTATTAGTTTTATAGGATCAGGGCGTGTTGCGACCAAATTAGCGCAAGCTTTGTATGGAAAACATCAAATTATCCAGATTATTAGTCCTAATATCAACAATGCAAAAAAACTTGCTGATCTTGTACATGCAGATGCAGCGGATGACTTTTCAGACATTCAGTCAGATGTTGATTTGGTGGTCATTGCAGTAAGTGATCAGGCGATTTCAGATGTGATTCAAAAACTACATCCAGTTTTACCTGAAACCTGTATTGTGCATACTTCCGGAAGTACTGGCCTAGATGTATTAACAAAGCAACATGCTAGATCAGGGGTGTTTTATCCACTACAGACATTTAGCTTTGAAAGAGTAACTGAATGGGAAAATACCCCTCTATTTGTAGAAGCTGCGGAAAGGGACGATCTGAATCTGTTGACTGAGCTTGCTAAAAAGTTAAGCCAACGTGTCTATCAATATAATTCTGCGCAACGCTTAAGCTTACATCTGGCAGCCGTATTTGCATGCAATTTTAGCAATTATTGTTATGACATGGCGAAGCAGATTGTAGATGCAAAACAGGTTGATTTTAGCTTGCTTTATCCACTTATCTTGGAAACGGCAAACAAGGCAACCCAGAATGACCCACGATTGATGCAGACTGGTCCTGCAATGCGTGGTGATCTGAACATTTTGCAAATGCATAAAGCTATGTTGAGTGCCGATAGGCGTGAGGATTTGGCAGAAATTTATCAATTGATGAGTGATGGAATTGAAAATAGGCAGTACTGAAAATAATTATCCTAAAAATATATTAATTTTAATGTCGAAGTCAGTATTTATATTTTATTCATTTTACAAGAAAAGCTGTATCTTTAAAGATACAGCTTTTGATAATTATTTGATTTTTTTGAAAATGAAGTCATTGATTTTATGACCTTCTTCTATTCCACGGCGTTCAAATTTAGTCTGAGGGCGCCATTCTGGACGAGGATAACTATTTCCTTTACCTGCCAGATTTTCAAGATCAGAGCGATTATCTAATACATCAAGCATCCATTCTGCATAAGGTTCCCAATCAGTTGCCGCATGGAACGTTCCACCAAGTTCCAGTTTCTGTTCGACCAGTTGCATACGCTCATGTACCACAAAGCGACGTTTGAAATGGCGTTTCTTTTGCCACGGATCAGGGAAATACAGCTGTACACAGTTAATGCTGTTATCAGGCATTTCTTTAAGAACCTTGATTGCATCAGCATCTAAAACACGGAGGTTTTTTAGACCAGCCATGCCTGCTTCATAAACACACTGCGCAATTCCTGGAACATGGACTTCAATTCCAACGTAATTTCGTTCAGGGTTGGCTTTTGCCATAAGAACCAGTGAACGCCCCATCCCGAAACCAATCTCGACAGTCAGAGGACGTTCTGGATGTTCAAAGTGTTGGCGTAAATCTCCAACTGGATATTCCAAAATTAAATCACGATATTGTTCAAGCGCAGTACGTTGTGAAGTATTTAAAGGTGAGGAGCGGCGCATAAACGTTACAATTTCACGTTGTTCATGCAAATTGTCCAGATCAACAACTTGCGCTTCAATGTTCTCGTTTGACATAAGCCTGGAATAGTAAAAAATTCAAATGCGGTATTGTAAGTCTTTAAAGAGCGATGTCAAATTTAGCAATATAGATTTATATTTATTAGGCAAAATTAAATAGTATACAAAGACATCGAAAAAAGCTGAGGGATAGGCTAAGATGGTTTTTTCCATGAAAAACATCAAATTTGAATAAAAAATGAATCATACCAAACCAATTATTGCGATAGATCTCGGTACGAGTAACTCCTTAGTCGGTATTTTTGAAAATGGTCAATCTAAACTGATTCCAAACGCTTACGGAAAGTTACTTACTCCCTCAGCGATAGCTTTGGATGAAAATGGACAAATCCTGATTGGAAATGCAGCACTGGAGTTGAGATACACAGGTCAGCCTGTATTAACCAGTTTTAAACGTTTAATGGGGACAGCAAAACGTTTAAGTTTGCGAGATCAGTCATTTTCTGCTGTTGAACTATCTTCATTGATTTTAAAGTCTTTAAAAGAAGATGTAGAACATGCACTGGAGACAGATATAGATGAAGCTGTTATCACTGTTCCTGCATATTTTAATGATATTCAACGTCAAGCAACTATCTCTGCCGCAGAATTGGCCGGGTTAAAAGTCAGCCGGTTGATTAATGAGCCAACTGCTGCAGCACTGGCTTATGGTTTGGGACAAACGGATGATAGCTGTTTTCTGATTTTTGATTTGGGTGGCGGAACATTTGATGTTTCGGTTGTCGAATTGTTTGATGGTGTTATTGAGGTTCGTGCCAGTGCAGGTGATAACTATCTTGGAGGTGATGATTTTGTCCAATTATTAATGAAGCAGTTTTGGAAGCAGCATGCGTCAGATTTTAATTATGAAGCCAATGTCATTCCACCTGAAATAGAAATTGCTCTTAAAGCAAAAGCCCAGCTCGCTTTACATACATTAAGTAAAGAGCAAGAAGCACTACTAAATTTTAAATGGCAAGATACTGAGATCAATTTTCAGATTCATCAAAATGATTTTGCAAAATGGGCTGAAGCTTTGCTTCTGCGCTTACGTCGTCCATTAGAGCGCGCTTTAAGAGATGCCCGTATTCGACCTGATCAGGTCGATCAAGTCATCATGGTTGGTGGTGCAACTCGGATGCCGATCGTGCGAAAAATGGTGACTAAACTCTTTGGACGTTTCCCATCCACGAGTGTGCAACCTGATGAAGCGATTGTTCGTGGTGCTTGTGTACAGGCAGGTTTAAAGGCAAAAGATCAAGCTTTAAAGGAAATTGTACTTACTGATGTTTGTCCATTCAGTTTAGGTATTGCAGTAGGGGATGATGGTCAATTTTCACCAATCCTGGAGCGAAATATCGTGATTCCTGCAAGTCGTGTAAACAGTTATTATGCAATGCACAAAGGCCAACGTAACATTGAGGTTAAAATTTATCAGGGTGAACATCGTTTGTGCAAGGAAAATGTATTTTTGGGAGAGCTAAATGTTGCTTTACCGCCAAATGATGATCAGTTATCGATAGATGTACGCTTCTCTTATAATCCAAATGGTATTTTGGATGTAGATGTTCATGTTCCTGCGACAGGTGAAAATCTGCAAAAAGTACTGATCAATCATCAAAGTGTGATGTCAGAGCAACAAATTAGTGAAGCTCGGCAGCAATTGGAATCTTTAAAGATTCACCCTAGAGATAATTTATTAAATAAAAGTTTAATGTTGCGAGCGGAGCGATTATATAGTGAACATACGGGTGATATGCGTTCCAGTATTGGAGAGAAAATTCAGTATTTTTCACAGATTCTCGAGCAACAGGATGAGCGGCAAATTCGTGAATCAAGAACACATTTTGAAAATTTTCTAAATGAGGTTGAAGACTTACAACTGTTTGATGACTATTAAGATGTGTCCCACACTCAAGTATACTTGCTGTGTGGGACGCGCTGTTTAGGCATGTTGTGAACGACTTTGCTTGCGGGATTTAAATAAGTAATACACTAAAATACCAGCAAAAATAAGGCTTTTAAGTGTTGCAATAATTAAAATGACATAGCTTAAATATTTTAAAATTGATGATAAATAACGTGAAGGTATTGCTGTTATGCCGATACATGCAAAGCTAAATGTAGCGAGATATAAATAAGGTTGTGATGCTTTGGAAGATAAATACACCGCGGCAGCAATAAAAATACCTAGCCGGATTGCAATAACGACGATACTTTTGATGATAACTTGTTGATAGTTTAGTTGCTTATCTGATTTACGATAGCCAAAACTATAAAAAAGCTCTTGAAATGATTCAGGAAATAAAATCATGCTCATTGGCATTAAGCTATATACAATTAGCCAGGGGTAAACAGGTTCCCCAGTCAAATAGTACAATGCAACGATCCCCAGAAATAAAACCAATACTCCAGTTGTAATGACAAAATAATCCATTTTATTTTGGCAACTTTGATAGAATCTGTTTGCATATGGAGCAGCTGTCAATTGCAGACAACCAATAAGAAAGATACTACCCACAAGCCAGATATAACTGAGTATTGTATGTGCAATCGGTAATAACAATGGTGTGAGCCAGATCAAGGCGAAACCACTAATAAACCAGTATTTACTGTACTGAATAAGGTTATTTTCCTGATTCTCATGACTAGCACAGATTGCCTGTAAAGGTGCCTGTATAAATACAAAAAATAAAAACAGGCTTAAAAAGAAGATACTTAAGAGAACAAAAGTAGAATCCACAAATATTGGTTTTATCAGCAATGTAGTTGAAATAGCTAATAAAATACTGCCCCAGATAAACTTATGCCATTGATTAATGCTTTTTAAGAATAAGTAGTTGGCATTTTGATCTGTATTCACAAGATTGAATTGATCAAGATGAGTTAGTGTATTTCCATCTGAATAAGCATCAGACATTGTTTTCTGTAAATTGAGAACGGCTAGAGGTTGAAATTTCTGTTTTCCTGAAAATTTTTGAATGATGTCACGCTGATGATGAGGCAATTTCTCTAAAAAATGATGGTGCTTCAAATAATGTTGAATCTTTTCCTGCAAAGTATGCGAATAGTATGATTGATCATACAGATCTAATTCATCAGGATAATGATCGTGCCACAAAGCCAGAAAGCGTGAATAATTGGGATTAAATATATCCATTTCCAGCTCTGATAATGGATAAGTAAGTTGATCTTTGATTTGCAGCTGTTCTTCAAGTGTTAAATCATATTGATGATTAAGTAAGTCTTGATATTGATGAAATATTTGATCACTGACATCATGATTCCAGAGTGCCTGAACAACTGTATCTAATGGGCTAGGTTGTTGCTGCAATGTATATTCGGCATCATCATTTTCAACTGAATTTTCATCAGCATCATCTGTAATTGTTAATGAGTCATTTAGAAGCTGTTGATCAAAATCAGCAGGCTGGTTATGCAGGCCTTCAAAAATATATAAAAAATCATCTAACTGGTGTTGAACAAGCAGGTTATTTATTTGACCAGAATAATGCAGTTTTAGCTCATTAGTTTGGCAAGATTCAAGAAGGGTATTGAAATCATGTAGAGCTAAACGTAAATCAAAATGAATATTTTCAGTTTCTATATTTTGTTTTAGATTTTGATATTGATTAGCTAAGCTGGAAGCTTCATTTGTGCTGAATTCGGACAAGTCTGATTGTTGCCGTTCTTGTTCTAAAATTTCATTTTCTGAAAATAGGTCGTTGTCTTCATCCTCTACGAGGTTATTTTCAGCCTCAAATAAGGCATGTTCTAAAGCTGCCCTTAATGCAATAAACTCGTCAGGTTGAATTTCCTGATCAATCAGTTTGAGCTGCTTCGCATAAGCTTTTTTTATAGATCTTAAGTCTGTAGTTGGTTGTATTGCTAATCTTTGCCAAGGGGACATTATAAATGCTCAAGTGTAATTATTGGATGAAGCTACTAAAAATTATGTTTTTAAATCATAAATAACTTAGCTATTTCTCTGAAATAATTTTAGTTTTTTTTAATAATTTTACAAGTACAGCGATTGTCAGATTTACAGATAGTCTTTTTGCAAAAAATCTGCAATGAATCTTTCATGTAATTGTCATTCAGCAAAATTACTCTGCTGGTGATATAAACAAAAAAAGTTAAAAACATGAAGTTAATAAAACCACGTGCCTTAAGTATAAGTTTGATCCTTGCAGGCTGTTCATTTCCTGCATATGCACAATTGATGTTTAGCCAATATATCGATGGCAGTTCGAATCGTAAGGGATTAGAGATTTATAATCCCGATAATTCAACTGTAAATTTATCTGACTATAAAATTTATCGATATACTGATGGTGCTACAAAGCCAACCATTTTTAATTTAGAAGGAACTTTGACCAGTAAAACAAAATATTTGATTGGGCAAAAAGAGTTAAAAAATGAATTGGGAGATAAGGTTAATAAAGTACTGGCTTTAGCTTTCAATGGTAATGATGCTTTAGTTTTGTTTTATAAGGACGTTCCGATTGATCGTTTTGGCAGAGTTGGAGAAGATCCTGGAAATAAAATAGGCTGGGGTAGCTCTATTAAAAGTTATGAGAATAGTTTTTCTAGAAATAAAACAGACAATAACGTGACTTCAATTGATCCAAGTGCTCCTTTTGATTTAAACAATGAATGGAGTGCTTGGTCAGATCGGAATGCGTTTTCGACATATTTAAGCAATGATCGTGGGGTAATCCTTGATGAAAAACCTATCAGTTGTAGTACGCCAGATACTCCTATAGCACAATTACAAACAGCTAAACAGAATCAAAGTTATGTAGTACGTGGTGTTATCACAGGTGATTATCGCCATGAAAATGGATTTTCAGGTTTTTATGTACAGACACCTGATAATAAGGCTAAGTCCAATATAAGTAATGCGATATTTGTTTATATTCCAGCAAGTAATAGCATTAAAGGGGGGAAAGTAGGAGAGGAGGTTATTTTTAAAGGTCGTTTGACTAATTACCAAAATCAACTACAAATCGATCAGTTAAGTGCAGACATTAGCACCTGTAATCCTAATGCAGCCAGTCAGGTGAGCGCTTTACCAATTCAACTCCCATTTTCGAGTTTGACGGATACAACAGGTAATTCGACAAAACGATATCAAGGGATGTTAGTTAAGTTTTCACAACCTTTAACCGTGAGTGAAAATTATGAATATGGGCGCTATGGTCAGTTAGCACTCAGCCTTGGGCGTCTATATATTCCGACTAATCTGTATCCTGCCAGATCTAACGAAGCAGTTGCATTGGCAAAACAGAATCTATTGTCTAAAATCATTTTAGATGACGGATATAGTAACCAGAATAGAACGCCGTGGTTACCTCAAAACTTCAATGCTAGCAATACAATACGCTCGGGTTATCAACTGAAAAATGTAGAAGGGATTTTAGAGTATCGCTACAATCATTGGCGCATCCAGCCCGTTCCTGATAAGGCAGCCCCAGAAGTGGTGAAAGAAACCAATCCGCGTAATAGCTCGGTTCCTGCAAAAGATACCAAACAGGTTCGTGTTGCAGCATTCAATGTGCTGAATTATGACAATGGTACTGCAAAAGGCTTTCCTACAGAACGTGGTGCATCAAGCGAATCTGAATTTAAACGTCAACATCAAAAGATTGTTACTGCCTTAAAAACCATAGATGCAGATGTTTACGGTCTCATGGAAATTGCAAATAATGGTTATGATGATAAAAGTGCAATCGCATATTTGAGTAAATCTTTAGGAGCGGATTGGAAATACGTCGTACCAAAAGGGTTGAACGAACTGGGTACAGATGCCATAGCTGTTGCTATTATTTATAATTCAAAACGGGTAAAACCTGTTAATGATCCTGTGGTTTATAATGATGAAACTGAGAAAAACCGTGTCACTATGGCACAAAGTTTTCAACCTGTAGCAGGTGGTAAGATTTTCACAGTCGTACCTAACCATTTAAAATCCAAAGGAAGTTGTCCTGCTGATAAGAAAGATATAAATGCTGATCAGGGCGATGGTCAGGGTTGCTGGAATCCAGTTCGTGTCACCGCAGTAGAAGGATTGATTCAATGGATGGCTAAAAAACCGACTGGAGTCAACGCAAGTAATGCATTATTTATAGGTGATATGAATAGTTATGCTAAAGAAGAGCCGATTTTAGCCTTTGAAAAAGCCAACTATAAAGTGCTGCTCAATGATGAAAAAATAGGTCAGGGAAAATCAGCATATAGTTATGTATTTGGTGTTGTAAGTGATTTAAATGGCAATGGTGGTGCTGGCAACTTGGATCACGCAATTGCTGATGCCAACCTGTATCCTTCAGTAAAACGCACTTTCGCATGGCATATCAATGCAGATGAACCAAGTGTCTTGGACTACAATGAAGAATACAAAACCAATGAACAAAAAATATCATTTTATAGTGAGGATGCATTCCGATCATCCGATCATGACCCTGTTATCGTTGACCTCGATTTAAATGACTCAGCTTCTCAAGAACATAATACCTGGAAAAGTGGAGGAGGTAGTGCAGGATTTTGGTCGGTATTTGCTTTAATTGTACTTGCAATCACGTTGACATTATATCGAAGAAAAAGAATGTTATCGTAAAACATTAAAGGGAAGCCGTCGCTTCCCTTTGTTTTTATTATTGAAAAATAAAATATTTAAGTTTTTGATAAATATGTTTAATAAATGAATCTAATGTAAATACTGAAATTTCCAGGTGTTCAGCGATTTCTTTATTGCTATATCCCATGGCTACTTCATTTAAAATTTCTAGTTCATGTTCATTCAGTGTGGTCTGGTTTAAAGACCATGCTGGATTTAAACTAATTCCAGCCTGTTTTTCATCAAACTTTAATAAGATTTGTTGTGCAACCCAAGGATCAATTTTTGCACCCCCTTGTATAGTTGTTCGAATTGCACTACGGATATCCATATCATCTTGTTCTTTGAAGCAATATGCAGTTGCACCAGAACTTAATGCTTCGAGCAGTGAATTTTTTACCTGAAGAGACATTACAGATAGTATGAAAATAGTTGGATCATAATTTTTAAGTGATTTTATAAATCCAATACCATCATTTTGAAGTAAATCTAAATCAATAATTGCAAAAGATGCTGAATGGTGCTCTAAAATGGTATTCGCCTGAATCAATGTTTCTGCAAAAAAAATATTTTCTGATTTATAACCAATAGCCAATAAAATACTTTTCAGCCGAAGTTGAAGTAATACAGCGGTTGATAATATGATGACCGGAATAGGTAAAATTAATTCTCTATTTACCATTGAATAGCTCACTCATTCTTTTTTATAAAATCTTATTTTTAAACTTGTTTTGCTATCCCTATTTTTTGGTAATTTTTATCTTTATTTTAATATTTATTGTTAATCAGTATCTTAAGATGGATATGGATTAATTTTCAGGATTGAAAATAATCCATATCCATTTTTGCTCATGATTAAATATATATGGTATGTGCGTAATTTAACCAAATTGTTTAATTAATGTGCTGCTTGCAGTATTTAATCCAATAATTTTTACTTGTATATTATTTGCTTCAAATTTTGATTTTACTTGGTTTAGCATATTGACTGAAGTAATGTCCCAAATATGGGCACCAGATAAGTCTATAATAACATGTTGAAGGTTTTCTTTAAAATCAAAGAAATGATAAAATTTTTCAGAACTGCTAAAGAATATTTGTCCACGAATTTTATACATACGTGTCTGTAGTGAGATAAGCTCAGAGTCAACTTTGACTTCACTTTCAAGTTTATTAACAAGAAACAGTGCTGAAAGCAGGACTCCAACCAAAACACCTAATGCCAGATTATGTGTAGCAAGAACAATAGCAACAGTGGTTAACATGACTACATTACTTTGTTTCGGGTGTTTACTAAAGTTTTTGACAGAATCCCGGTTAAATGTGGTCAATGAAACCATAATCATGATGGCTACTAGTGCAGGCATAGGAATAAAACTGAGCCAGTCTTTAAGAAAAACCACTAAGCAGAGTAAAAACACCCCGGCAACTAATGTTGATAAGCGGGTTTTTGCACCTGATGAAACATTAATAATTGATTGACCGATCATGGCACAACCAGCCATACCTCCCATAAAGCCACTGATAATATTTGAGATGCCTTGACCACGACATTCTTTATGGCGATTACTGTCAGTTTGAGTCACTTCATTTACAATCGTTGTGGTCATCATTGTTTCAAGTAAACCTACTGTTGCTAGAGTAATGGCGTAGGGTGTAATAATTTTTAATGTTTCAAAACTTAAAGGGATATCTGGAATTAAAAAGATTGGTAAGTTATCAGGGAAATTTCCTAAATTACTCACCATACGCATGTCTTGTTGCACAAAGAGAGCGATGATGCTTAATATAACAATGCATATGAGCGGGGATGGGATAAGTCTGCCGATTTTAGGGATATGAGGAAATAAGTAAATGATCAGTAAGCCAAGCCCAACAAATATGAAGCCAGTGAAGTTCATTTTTGTAAGTTCAGGGATTTGTGCAACAAAAATCAAGATCGCTAAAGCATTTACAAATCCATAAACGACGGACTGCGAGGCAAAACGCATTAGTTTGGCAACTTTAAAATAGCCAGCTACTAGTTGAATCAACCCTGTTAAAATAGTTGTTGCCAGTAGATATTGTAGTCCATGGTCTTTGACCAGAGTAATCATCAATAAAGCCATAGAACCCGTTGCAGCTGAGATCATGGCTGTACGTCCACCAAAAAAGGCAATGCTAACGGCTATACAAAAGGATGCATATAAGCCAACTTGAGGATCTACACCTGCGATTGCGGAAAAGGCTATAGATTCAGGGATTAAGGCTAAACCAACAACCAAACCTGCCAGTACATCAGTGCGGATATTTGAAAACCATTCCTCTTTTTTGAAGTTCAGCACATGTAACCTTTCATCATTTTTTAAAGGAAGGTATGGTAAAACAATCAATGCAGGAAAATCACCTGACTTTTGATTGAAAAGTAATGTTTAATTTTGAGTAAAATATTTGTAATAGGAAATAAGGCTATCTATAAATATATATAAAAGTTTGCTGCTAACTTTTGGTATGTCTTAGGTGTTTTATATATATTACAATTCATTTGCATGATTTTCGCTGACAATGCACTGCATTTCGTAGATGCTAAGATACTAGATCGTTACGCTTTTTTGCAAAATTAATGGTTTAAAACTTGAAAGTTTAACCGAAGCGTTTTAAAACAGTATTAGATATATAACAAGGAACTTTTATGAAGTTGTATTATTCTCCAGGTGCATGCTCACTTGCTTCACATATTCTTTTAAATGAAATTAATGTTGATTTTGATTTAGAACGGGTTGACTTAACTACACATAAGACAGAAAAAGGTACAGATTTTTTCGAAGTTAATCGTAAGGGGTATGTACCAGCATTGGAAATCAATCCTGGATTGATTCTGACTGAAAATGTTGCTGTTTTGCCATTTATTGCGCAACATGATCCAAAGCAGGACCTGATTCCTCCGTCAGGTTTAGGACGTGCAAAAGTGCTAGAGTGGTTAGGTTATTTAAACTCTGAATTACATGACGCATATTCGGTTTTTTTTGGTCCTGCATTATCAAAAGAGGAACAGGACAGAGGTTATGCGACTATTGATAAACTTTTACAGTATATCGATGATTACCTCGGTGAATCTGATTCTGATTATTTGGTGAATGATCGTTTTGGTCCAGCTGATGCATATCTTTTTGTTATTACAAATTGGTCGAATTCAATTCAACATGATCTGACGCCTTTTAAAAATATTGTTGCGTTACGCAATAAAGTTGCACAGCGTCAATCTGTTCAAATCGCTATGCGTGATGAAGGTTTGATTGCCTGATTGAACCATTGCAAAAAATGCCAGTCACTTGATAAATTGACTGGCATTTTATTGGGCATTTAAAATGTTTAAGGCTATGACTTAAAAAATATCAAGCTTAAGATAGACATGGTTAATTTTTCTGTTTTAAATAATTATTTAATTTGTTGATTTTATTAAATTTCATTCTTGATTCAGTTTTTAGCATAATCTATGTGTAGCGTATACATAAAAGGACTCACAAAGAGCCCTTCATTACTATTAAAGCTGTTATTTAAAGAAATAACCTGTTTCAGGTGAGCTTGCATTTGCCATACGTTTACGTGGCATACGTCCAGCCAGATAGGCTTCTCGACCAGCTTCTACAGCTTTTTTCATTGCAGATGCCATAAGCACAGGGTTTTGTGCGGCTGCAATCGCTGTGTTCATAAGCACACCATCACAACCGAGCTCCATTGCAATTGCTGCATCACTTGCAGTTCCAACACCAGCATCAACCAATACGGGCACTTTAGCATTTTCTTTAATGATTGATATTGTATGAGGGTTTAGGATACCTAAACCAGAACCAATCAGACTTCCTAAAGGCATAATGGCAGCACAACCCATGCTTTCGAGCTCTTGAGCAACAATAGGATCATCTGAAGTATATACCATGACCTCAAATCCATCATCGATCAGTGTTTGCGCAGCTTTTAAGGTTTCGGTGATATTAGGATATAATGTTTTTTCATCACCAAGGACTTCTAATTTGACCAGATTATGTCCATCTAGTAATTCACGTGCCAACATACAGGTGCGAATAGCACTATTGGCATCAAAGCAACCTGCCGTATTGGGTAAAATCGTATATTTTTCAGGTGGGATAACTGAAAGCAAATTTGGCTGATCAGGATGTTGTCCGATATTTACCCTACGGATAGCAACAGTCACGATTTCAGCGCCACTTGCCTGAATGGCCAAATCCGTTTCATTGAGATCTTTATATTTACCCGTACCTACAAGTAGGCGAGAAGAAAAGGTACGTGAGCCAATAATAAGGGGGGTGTCTTGCATGGGAGATCTCCAGATTAGCCGCCACCGACAGCATGGATAATTTCAATACGATCTTGTTCAGAAATAGGGGTAAGTTCCAATTTACTCTTTGCAATAATCATTTCATTTTTTTCAACTGCAAAACGTTTACCTTCCAGGGCTAACGCTTGAATGAGTTGCAGTAAATTTTGGCAAGGTGTCTCAATTTGTTCACCATTTAAATATATCTGCATAATATGTCCAAAGATGAGAGGTTATTTTGCGTACTTAAATGCATTCCAGGCTAGCAATAACCAACCAATGATCATTAAAGTTCCACCAACTGGAGTGATCGCGCCCAAGGCACGTGGTGCGCCTAATCCCATAAGGTATAGTGATCCACAGAAGATCAGAATTCCTACCTGGATGCAAATAAAACTACCTTTAAGCGGAAATGATGGGGCAATTTTTGCCAATACACCTAGTATAAGTAAGCCTAAGGCATGATAAAAAAAGTATTCTGTAGACGTCTGCCACCAAGCAATTTGTTCAGACGTAGCATGAGCTTTTAAACCGTGTGCCCCAAATGCACCTAAAATCACGGCTAAAGCTAAATTAATAGCTGATATGGCAATCCACATAATGTTGTTTCACCTAAATCAATTTGCGCATCACCTTAACATAATTTATAGCTTTCTATAAAGGCGAAAACAATTAAAAAGAGAGATTAAAAAAACCGAGATCATTGGTTAGATCTCGGTTTGATATCTTAATTAAATCTATGAAAAAAATTAGTTTGATGACATTGCAACCTTGATTTTTTCCATCGCATTTTTTTCGAGCTGCCGGATACGTTCTGCAGAAACATTATATTCAGCTGCCAATTCATGCAATGTCGATTTGTCATCGTCTAGCCAACGTCGCTGTAAAATATTACGTGAACGATCATCGAGTTGACTCATGGCATCATGCAGGGCATTAGTGCTTTGTTCTTCATAATCTTCATTTTCCGCTAAACGGGCAGGATCATAACGATTATCTTCAAGGTACAGGGCAGGAGCAACATGTGTCGTTCCCTCATCATCATCATCACCTTGGGCTTCGAAAGCTGCATCATATGCTGTCAGGCGACCTTCCATTTCCAAGACTTGTTCTGGAGTAACATTCAAATCATTGGCAATAGATTGTGCTTCTTCTAATGTAAGCTTTTTACTTGATTTTTTTAGGCTACGTAAATTAAAGAACAATTTGCGTTGTGCTTTGGTGGTTGCAATTTTCACAATACGCCAGTTACGAATAACATATTCGTGGATTTCGGCTTTAATCCAGTGTACAGCGAAAGATACCAATCTTACGCCCATATTTGGGTCAAAGCGTTTGACTGCTTTCATCAAGCCCAAATTACCTTCCTGAATAAGGTCACCCTGTGGTAAACCATAACCTGCATAACTACGCGCAATGTGAACAACGAAACGTAGGTGTGACATCACCAACATTTTAGCCGCTTCTAAATCCTGGTCATAATAATAACGCTCAGCAAGCTCTTTTTCTTGTTCAGCAGTTAATATTGGAATCTGGTTTACGGTGCTGATATATGCACCGAGATTTACACCTGGCGCAGATAATGACAGGGGCATCAATTGATTGCTGCTGTCACTCATGAGTTCTCCTTATCGGATCAATGTGGTAGTACCAATGCATCATCTTAATTCGATTAGCATACATATTTAAGGGAAATTGAGTAGCGAAATGTAAATTTCTTATCGATTTTGCTTCTGTCTATTTTAAATGATTTCAATTAGGTAATGAAATTCATTTTCAGAAATTTTAGAAAAATGACAGACTAAGTTATGAATCTGACAAAATCGTAAAATATCAATTTCACTATGCGGGTCTGAAGATTTAAGTAATAAATTTCGTGAATCTTGTGCTTGTTTCAACTCACGTTTTAGCATAAGTAAAGGCATTGGGCAAGGTTTACCCATAGCATCAAGAAGCACAGTAGAGTGTGAAGTATTGGTCATTTCAGCTCAAAAGTGTAGTGTGCTAAAGGTTTGTAATTTTATCAAAAAAACAGAATTTACCCAAATTATTCTCGATTTTATTCCGCTCTAAATTACTTTAATTGGCGCTTATAGATTATTTGAATAAAAAAAGCACATTTTTTTTAAAATAATAATCAAAAATAATTCTATTAATTGTCACAAACCCATGTTAAGCTCAATCACGTAGTTAGGATTTTGAAAAAACATTCATTGTTTTAAGCCTTATTACAATTGGATGTAACCGGGATTTTGTTGATAGTTATACAGAATGATTACAAGCTTTGAAATAATAAATATTTTTAAACCTTGTTTGCTCTGCTGTTTGCAACACCGGGTGGTCCTTTTTTCATAATAACTGAGGATTAACTTATGACAGCTCGCGAACAAGGCGTAGTGAAATGGTTTAACGATACTAAAGGTTTTGGCTTTATTCAACGTAACGGTGGTGACGATGTATTCGTTCATTTCCGTGCGATTCAAGGCGAAGGCCACCGTTCACTTCGTGATGGTCAACGCGTAGAATTTAGTGTTGTGCAAGGTCAAAAAGGTTTTCAAGCTGAAGAAGTTCAGCCTTTAGACTAATTCCTGATTTTTAAAATTAGGTGGCGCCTCAATTATCAAATTGAGGCGTTTTTGTTTATAATAGTCACATTGTTTAGTGTCTTATAGTTAGAGCGCGTATTTATGTCATCTGGATTTGGAACCCTAAATTTACATCCGCAGTTAAAACAAGCGATTGATGCCCTAGGGTTTAAAGAAATGACCCCAATTCAGCAAAAAGTATTAAAGTTTACACTTGCAGGACATGACGCTATTGGTCGTGCTCAAACAGGAACAGGCAAGACAGCAGCATTTCTGATCAGTATTATTAATGATCTGTTAAATAACCCTATTTCAGAACAGCGATTTCGTGGCGAACCACGTGCACTTATCTTGGCACCGACTCGTGAGTTGGCAATCCAGATCGAAAATGATGCAAAGGATTTGACTAAGTTTACAGACCTAAATGTTGTCACATTGGTTGGTGGCGTTGATTTCGATAAACAAAAGAAGCAGCTTGATAAGCAGTTTGTCGATATCATGGTAGCGACACCTGGACGTTTAATCGATTTTACTGAGCAAAAAGAAGTTTGGCTGGATCAAATCGAGTTTTTAGTGATTGATGAGGCAGACCGTTTGCTGGACATGGGTTTTATTCCCTCAGTGAAACGAATTGTGCGTTATTCGCCACGCAAAGAGCAGCGTCAAACCCTCATGTTTTCAGCAACTTTTAGTTATGATGTACTTAATCTGGCACAACAATGGTTATTTGAACCTGTAACTGTGGAAATCGAGCCAGAGAAAAAAACCAATGAAGATGTAGAGCAACGGGTTTATGTGGTTGCTAATGAAGATAAATATAAATTATTACAAGAAATCTTACGTGATGAACCAATTGAAAAGGTGATGATTTTTGCTAACCGCCGTGATCAGGTTCGCCGTTTATATGACCATTTAAAACGTGATGGTTATAAGGTCGTTATGCTGTCTGGAGAAATTGCTCAAGACAAGCGTTTGAAAATGTTAGACCAGTTTAAGAATGGTAAGCACAATATCATGATTGCGACAGATGTTGCTGGTCGTGGTATTCATGTTGATGGTGTATCACATGTAGTGAATTTTACTTTACCAGAACAGTCTGATGATTATGTGCATCGTATTGGTCGTACAGGGCGTGCTGGAACACAGGGTGTAAGTATTAGTTTCTTGTCAGAAGATGATGCTTTTTATTTACCAGAAATTGAAAAAGCTATTGGTCAGAAATTACCATTGACCCGCTTGGAAGGGTACTGTTGATTGTTTCCCAGGCATTAAAAAAGCTCCTTAAATCGAGGAGCTTTTTTAATGCCTGGTTGGATTGTTATGTTTTTAAAATACATTCAATTTTTGTGTATTCTTCTCTGATTTGCACAGCTACCCCATCTTATGAACTTGTTTTACATGTAAAAGAGATGGTTGTTTGATAATCTGTATCTTTTTCCAAAGTATTGTTTTTACCAATCATAGAACCTATAACACCTGCTGCTGCATTAATCATTTGCCCTGTTTTTTCGTCAACCACACCTTTTAGGCTGCCATGATATTCAGTTTTCTCATCAATCAATACAGGCGCAGCTTTTTTACCACATGTACTGTTTGCAGCAGCAATAGCATTATTTTTAGCAATAATTTGTGATTTGCCCATACCAGTAACCTGATATTGATTATTGGCTGTTTGGATGGCTAATGTTTTTGTTGGTGTGGATGAACAGGCGCCAAGTACAATAGCTGTAAGAACACTAGAGGAGATAAGTAGTGTTTTTTTCATGGAGATCTCCGCATGAATCAGGAATAGATATATTGGAACATAGCATTTTTGATTAATTTTAGAAAACTTGTATAAAAAATGAAGATTTATATAGTATTCATGTGAACCTAAACCAGATTGATGATGAATGTTGCATAGGGCTAGAGTAATTTTTCCAGTTTGTGCTAATCTTGTTGGATGTTTTTATAGATTCAAAATCAATGGTCGATTCTCATCTTTCAGCAGTACTGGAAAATATTCATCATCGTCAATCTGTAGGTCATTTGATAGAGCCAGCACCATCTTCTGAGCAACTTGCGATAGCCTTTAAAGCTGCATTGACTGCACCAGATCATCATCGTTTGAAACCAACACGTTTTATTTTGGTTGAGGGTGATCAGCGTGGGGCATTTGGAGAACTTCTAGCCGAAGCTGCTCAAGATTTGGGTGAAATGGATTCAGTACAGATCGAAAGAGTCAGGCATCATCCTTTTCGTGCACCATTAATTATATTGGCAATTACCCAATTTCAGGAACATCCCAAAGTTCCTTTCTTTGAACAGACCTTGAGTACAGGGGCAGCTGTTCAAAACCTGTTATTGATTTTGCAGGCGCAGGGTTTTGGCGCAATCTGGCGAAGCGGGGCGGTTGTAGAGTCAAGGTTATTTAAGACAGCATTGGGTCTGAAAGAACATGATTTGATTTCAGGGATCATTTATGTAGGCAGTATAGCCAAACCGATAGCACCACGTGCTGACATCGAGATAGATGAATATGTCAGCCATTGGCACAAGTGAAGGTTTAAGTCTTCTTAAATTATTATTTTGAATGGTGATTATTGATTACAATAATCGCTTTAGTGTTGTTAAGTTGAAAAACCACAAAAATCAAAAAACTGGATGGGAATGAATGGCAGAGTTAAAATTTACAGATTTGGTTGAACCTGTATCTATTGATAAGAAAACAGCACTACGTGTAACAGTGCTTGGCGGGGGAAGTTTCGGAACTGCTATGGCAAATACGGCAGTTCGAAACGGATGCGATACAATGATCTGGATTCGGGATCAGGTTATTGCTGAAGAAATTAATCAAACACATGTAAATAAGCGCTATTTACCTGATTTTACCCTTGAGTCTGGTCTTAGGGCGGAGTCGGATCTGGAAAAAGCAGTTAGGGAACGTGACATCATTTTAGTTGCGATTCCAAGTCATTCTTTTCGGGATGTTGTCCGTCAAATCAAACCTTTTATCACCTCGCAGGCAGTGGTGTCATTAACCAAGGGTATAGAAGCAAAAACGTTTAGTTTTATGAGTGATATCATTCGTGACGAATTGCCTGAAGTTCCTTATGGTGTATTATCCGGGCCGAATCTTGCGAAAGAAATTATGGCAGGTCAACCAGCAGGGACGGTTATTGCAAGCCATTCTGAACTGGTTCGATATGCTGTGCAACAATCTTTACATAGCGCTTTATTTCGTGTGTTTGGTAGTGATGATGTATATGGTGTGGAGCTTGGTGGAGCACTCAAAAATATATATGCAGTCGCTATGGGAATGGCAGCAGCCTATAAGGTTGGTGAAAATACCAAAAGTATGATTTTGACACGCGCTTTGGCAGAAATGAGCCGTTTTGCCGTTAAATTAGGTGCTAATCCACTGACATTTCTCGGTTTATCGGGAGTTGGGGATTTGTTTGCAACCTGTAATAGCCCATTGAGCCGTAACTACCAGATTGGATTTGCTTTGGGTTCTGGTAAAAATCTGGAGCAGGCTACCAAAGAGTTGGGGCAAACGGCTGAAGGGATAAATACCATTGTTCAGGTCAATACTCGGGCAAAGGAGCTGGATGTGTATATGCCAATAACAACAGCATTATACGAAGTCATTTTTGAAGGTGCTCCTCCATTAAATATCGCATTATCTCTGATGAAAAGTGGTCATCGAAGTGATGTGGAGTTTGTTTTGCCGCATAGCAAAGTGTGACACCTTTCTGAAAGGGAATGCTTAAATTGTAACAAAGCATCGTTATAATCATTCAATAAGAATATAAGGAAATCATATGCAACTGACTTTAGTACGTCATGGTGAAGCTGCTCCCCCTGTAAATGGCAATGATATAAAACGACCATTGACTGAGCGTGGACACAACCAGGCAGAACAAACCGCAATTTTTTTAAAGAGTTTGACCGCGCCTGATGTATTTGTTGTGAGTCCGTTGTTACGTGCCCAAGAAACTCTTGAGCATATTCGTAACTATTTTCCAGAAGTCGCTGTTTTGGTTTGTGATAAAATCAAACCAGATGATGATGCAAAAAAAGCAATTGAGTGGTTGTCACAATTACCATTTGAAAATATAGTGACAGTGTGTCATATGAATGTTGTGGCTCACATTGCAGAACAATTGACACATGATCATTTTAATCCTTTTCAGCTTGCAGAAGCACGGATATATGAGCAAAGTGTTATTGCAAATGGCTTATCGACACAAAAACAAGTATTTGTTCCAACAATATAAAACAACTTAAACGGCAGAACACAATCAATGTTGTACTTATGGATGCCTGAAACCAATGGGGTTTGGCAGTGGTCAATTGGTGAAAACTGGATTCAGGCATCTAGCCTAGAACAACTGATACAAGATATTAAGCCTTATCAGGGGCAAGAAGCTGTTGTATTTTTTCCAAGTCGTGATGTGCAGATCCTGCAACAGCCTTTGACTAAAACACAATATAAACAGCTTGGTCCAGAAGGGGTGAAGTACTTACTGGAAGAATATGTAATTTTGCCAGTTGACCAGATGCGTGTTCAATCACATTTTAGCCCGCCAGATCAGGTTTCTGTTTTAGGTATTGCCCAATCTACAGTACAGACTTTGCAGCATTCTTTGACGCTTATACCAGTCAAGATGGTTTCATTATTGCCAGATTTTTTGATTCTACCAGCCCCAGAGCCAAATCAGGTTGTGCTGGCGAATATTGCTGGTCGGCTATTGGTTCGGGAAAATGAGTTTAAGGGTAATTCCATTGATGATCTTTCCTTATATCTGGAATTTGAAGATTCGACAGAGCGACATTATTTATATTCAAATCTGACAGATGCGCAAGCTGAGAGTTTATTTGCAATTACAACTTCAGATCATAGGGATACTTTTGAGTACCAGTTTGTAGAATTTAAAAAGGCGAAACAGCATCCGTATAATATTTTACCAAAAGCAAAATCAGAGTCTGCGGGAGTTTCAAATTACTGGAAAGCTTGCATTGCAGTTTTTGTAGTTTTATTGATGGTACAGTTTAGTTATGATTTGCTGCGCTATGTGAAATTGAAAAAAATTGCTGATCAAACTTCACAATTGGCTCAAGCTCAGTACAAGTCATGGTTCGGAGAAAAGGTTCGAACTAGTGAGCAAAGTTTGAGAGATGATTTTGAAACTAATTTGAAAGCTAGCCGCAGTGCCGATACTCAGGCGATTCAACTTTTAAGTCGTGTTGGACCGATTTTGATGCAGAATCAGATCATCGCTGATCAAGTAAATTATGAATCTTCTGTATTGAATATGAGTTTGGTGGCTAAGACTTCGGATGCATTACAGGCCTTAGTGCAGCAGTTAAACCAACAAGGCTTTAAAGCAGAGTTGGGGAATGTTCAGACACAGGGTTCAAATGTCATTGGTTTGGTGAAAATACAATAATGAAAGCACTAGAAAAAGTACAAAATAAGTTTGACCAGATCCCGGAAAAATTGAACGACTATCTGGACAAGCTGGCACCACGTGAAAGAATCATGGTTATTGTCATGATTATCTTTTTGATCGTCGCAGGTATAGGTTCAGCACTTTGGTATATGCATGTTGCTGCTGAAAAACAGCAAAAACGGGCCAATGATCTCAAAGACTTGATGGTTTGGATGCAATCCAATGTGGTAACGATGAAGCCTGCAAGTGATTTGGCTTTAACGGCAAATGATAAGGTTCAGCGTGTTGCACAGCAGCAGGGGATAACTGTAGCCTCACAGCAAGAAGGGCAAAAGATTCAGGTTGTTGCCTCACATCAGAATTATGCAGTTCTGGCAAATTTTATTACTCAAATGGCTCAAATGGGGCTGAGTATTCAAAAGATGGAACTTGCGAAGTCTGAGGGACAGATCAAATTAACAGCGACAGTGCAATAAGCTCTGAAAATAAACACTTGTTAGGCATGGTGTTTTACTGGTGCATTGCCTATAATAGGACTACTTAGAAAGCCGTAGACTTTTATAGATATGTTGTATTCACTTGCTCGCCCTTTGTTGTTTTCTTTAGCACCAGAGCGTGCACATGAACTCACATTATCATTGCTCAAAAAAGCCCACAAGGTGGGGGCAATGCGTCAAGATGTTGCAGCAAAACCTGTAACATGTATGGGTATTGAGTTTCCAAATCCAGTTGGACTGGCTGCTGGTCTTGATAAAAATGGTGCATATATTGACGCACTTGCAGGGCTCGGCTTTGGTTTTATTGAAATCGGAACAATTACACCACGTCCTCAAGCTGGAAATCCTAAACCGCGCCTTTTCAGGATTCCAGAAGCAAAGGCAATTATTAACCGTATGGGGTTTAATAATGATGGTGTGGATCAATTAATAGAAAATGTAAAAGCTGCAAAATTTAAAGGTATTTTAGGGATTAATATCGGTAAAAATGCAGATACTCCAGTTGATGATGCTGTGTCTGATTATCTGATTTGTCTTGAAAAAGTTTATAATTACGCATCGTATATTACAGTCAATATCTCATCACCAAATACCAAAAATTTACGTAGTTTGCAAAGTGGTCATGCTTTGACTGACTTGTTGGAAACATTGAAAAAACGTCAGCTGGAACTCGCAGAAGAGCATAAGCATTATGTGCCGTTAGTATTGAAAGTTGCTCCAGATCTGTCAGAACAAGATATACAATTTATCGCAGATCAATTATTACAGTTTAAAATTGATGGTTTGATTGTAACCAATACAACTTTGTCACGTGATGGCGTTGAAAATCTCCCTTATGGTAATGAAACAGGTGGCTTATCGGGTGCTCCTGTATTTGAAAAAAGCACAGCATGTCTGGCAGCTTTTGCGCAACAATTGAATGGGCAGATTCCATTGATCGGTGTTGGTGGAATTCTAGCTGGTGAGCAAGCGCTTGCGAAACAGCAGGCAGGGGCGATGCTGGTACAAATCTATAGTGGAATGATTTACACCGGACCTAGTTTAATACCTGATTGTGTTAATGCTATGACGTAATATGAATACCATCGACATCATCATACTGGTTATTTTACTCATCGGGGGACTCAACGGTTTGCGACAGGGATTTGTTAAAGCCTTTGCGAACTTGATAGGCTGGATTTTTGCACTGATTGTTGCATCCAAATATGCTTATTTAGTTGCTCCTTCAATGTCTGTCTTGAGTCATGATCCTGTCGTGCAAAAAGTGGCAGCATTTGCCTTTATTGTATTGTTAATCATTGTGCTGTGCTGGGTGGTGAGTGGTCTGCTTAATGGTATTTTAAACACTCTCAAACTTGGACCGCTGAATCGTTTGGCCGGTGGAGCATTTGGTGCCTTGAAAGGTTTGCTCATCGTCCTCATAACTATTCAAGGAATTGAACCTTGGGTCGAAAGTTCACCACATTGGAAACACTCCAAATTTATCCAGACATTATTACCATTTGCACCTTTAGCGACAGAGTTGTCCAAAGATGCTGCGAATGAAGCGTTAAACCATATGAAGTCGGAAGAGCATGAGCAAAATGTGATGCCTTCCCGTAGTGTTGATCCTGATTCCTCGATACAGGGAAATGGATCAGCGCATTCAACCAAAAATCCTTTTTATTAATCCTAGCGGTCTGCGAGGTAGTTATGTGTGGAGTCGTTGGTATAGCTGGTAAATCACCTGTTAACCAAATGTTATTTGATGCGTTAACGATGTTACAACATCGGGGGCAGGATGCAGCTGGGATTGTGACTTGTCATAATGGTCGTCTTTTCTTAAGAAAGGACAATGGCATGGTTCGCGATGTATTTCATACTCGTCATATGCGTGCCTTGTTGGGTAATTACGGTATTGGACATGTACGTTATCCAACAGCAGGTTCTTCAAGTAGTGCTGAAGCGCAACCATTTTATGTAAACTCTCCTTATGGGATTACACTTGCACATAATGGTAATTTGACTAATGCTCATGAGATCCATGAAGACTTATTCAAAACTGATTTGCGTCATATGAATACGGATTCAGATTCAGAAGTATTGTTAAATGTCTTCGCGCATGAATTGCAAAAACGCGCCAGTCTGGAGCCAACATCAGATGATATTTTTCATACAGTGAAACGTGTACATGAGCGCTGCAAAGGTGCTTATGGCGTTGTGGCAATGATTACAGGGCATGGTATTGTTGGCTTTCGTGATCCAAATGGGATTCGTCCATTGATTTATGGTTCACGTTTAACCGAAAATGGTGACAAAGAATATATTATTGCTTCAGAATCAGTAGCGATCACAGCATTAGGCTTTAAAGTTGAGCGTGATATTGAGCCAGGTGAGGCAATCTTTATTAATGATAAAGGTGAGTTTTTTGCACAACAATGTGCTGAAGATTCACGCTATCGCCCATGTATTTTTGAGTACGTTTATTTTGCCCGTCCTGATGCAACAATTGATGGTATTTCAGTGTATAAAGCCCGTTTAAAAATGGGTGAAACATTGGCGAACAAAATTTTGCGTGATTGGGGGCATGATCATGATATTGATGTCGTGATCCCGATACCAGATACCAGCCGTACATCAGCACTAGAGCTCGCCAATATTTTAGGTGTGAAGTTCCGTGAAGGGTTTATGAAAAACCGCTACATCGGGCGTACCTTTATCATGCCGGGTCAACAGCAACGTAAAAAATCAGTACGTCAGAAACTAAACCCTGTGGAACTTGAGTTTAAGGGGAAGAATGTTTTACTGGTAGATGATTCGATTGTTCGTGGTACAACATGTAATGAAATTATCCAGATGGCGCGTGATGCTGGTGCTGAAAAAGTCTATTTCGCATCTGCAGCACCTATGGTGAAGTACCCTAATGTCTATGGTATTGATATGCCTGCCAAAGCTGAGCTGATTGCATCTGGTCGTTCAGTTGAGGAAATCAGGGATATTATTGGTGCTGATCGCCTGATTTTTCAAGATTTAGATGATTTGAAAAATGCTGTACGCACGACCAAAGTACCAACAGTGCAGGAATTTGACTGTTCAGTGTTCGATGGTGTGTATGTGACAGGTGATATTGATACAAGCTATCTTGATAACCTGGAGAAAAAGCGTAGTGATACTGCCAAGAAGAAAAAAGATGGTTACATTGATGTGAATATTGATGCCGCTTCTGTTGATCTTAGCGGGATTAAAGAAGAGTTATAATGTGAAATCTCTTTGAAAAAGCGGGTAATTCCCGCTTTTTTATTTTATGATGTGGCTAGGGTCTGATTAGGATGCTTTACATTGAAAGATGTGAGTCATTATTTTATTAAAAACAAAAATATGTTTTGGTCTGCGAGTGTTTGTCTGCTTGCAGCAGTTTTGACTATTTTTATATTAAACACAGTTTTGGGGCTGCTGGTCTTTTATTTTGATCAAACCCAGTCTATTTTTTGGCATTCTCTAAGTGTTTATGTTGTCTGCATTCTATTGTTGGTTTTTGGCTGGTCAGTGGCTTATGAGTTTTATGTTTTTCGCTCAGGTGGCCACTCTTTAGCTAAACAATTAAAAGCACGCCGTTTAAATTTAATTGAGAGTACCCCGGAAGAAATAAAGGCGTTGAAACTGACTGAGCAGTTGGCAAAAACTTTTTCAATTGATGTCCCAGCCGTTTATGTATTACCTGACGAAATTGGGGTCAATGCTTTAACTGCGGGTTTTTATACCAATGATATTGTTATTATTTTAACTTGGGGAGCCTTGCAAAATCTGGATGAACTTGAGCTATATGGACTTTTGAGTCATGAGTTTAATCAGATTATGACAGGCGAGGTCAAGGAAAATACTCGCCTCAAGATTTTATATAGTAGTTTAACCACATTTAGTCAGTTGGGAAGCAAGGTCGCAAAACGTGGTTTTTCCCGTTATGCAGATAAACCACGTCACAAGTTTGAAACCACGTATGTTGCTATTGGTGGCGTGATTTGGCTCATTGGAAGTATGGGGATTTTGATTACCCGATTGATCAAGTTTCTGACACTTGGTGGAAGAACTTTTCATAATGATTATCAAACCAAACGCTTAATGATGAATAACGCCAATATTCAGACTTTATTGCGTATTTATGTCCATCATGCGGGTTCACAAATTCATAGTGAATATTCGGAATCAATTGCACATATGTGTTTTGCAAACTCACTTAGTCCGCAAAGCTGGTTGAATATTCATCCAAGTATTGAAGCACGTATTTATGAGTTAAACCCTTCTATTTTGCAAAACCTGCAACTTGAAAATCTAAAAAAAATCCGTACACAGCCTTTGTTTAGCTTACTTCGCCCATTGGAAGAGCGAAACGCTGAATTTTATAATCCATGGGTGTCACCGCAACCTTTACCCTTATTAAGACTTTCTCCGATTAGCTTTGCTTTGAATGATGCGATCAAACCATTAAATCCAGAAATCAGACGCAGCATGAAGCGCCCTGAACTGATTCAGAGGGCATTACAGACAGCAACAGGTTCTCGTGAAGTTATGGTCGCGATTTTAATGATTCGGCAGTATCGTGAGTTTATACCTGCAAATGCTGAAGTAAGCCGTGCTATCGTTGATGCATTGCTCAATCTGGAAGGTCGTGTGCATATACAGGTCTTTCATGATGCTTGTGCAAATCTGGGGAATATGCCTGCCACAATATCACGTCAGTTTTTGACAAAACTTGCCAGGATTATTCAGGAAGATGGTGAAATAGGTTTGTTGGATGCTTTATTAATAGAGCGGGTCAAAGCTGAATTGAATCTACTGCCAATGCATACTCCAACAGCATATGACAATGTAAAACCACAGATTGTTCGATTGATTGATGCCTTACTCCATGTGCAGCAAATTAATAGTGCAAATCAGCTGGATGTGAGGCATCAGATTTTAGAACGCGTATTATGTGAAGATGAAATTGCTCAGTTTGAGGAAATTTCAGATGAACCGATAGATTTGGGTGAAATTTTAAATGATATTGCTGGTTTGTTGCTGCGAGATCGTTTGAGTATCTTGGGGGTTGCTGAAATGTGCTTGTGGAGTGATCGAATTATCACTCAGGATGAACTGGATGTATTGGAGTTGTTGTATTGGCGGTTGGGCTTTGAAACAGACGAAATTGTAGATCAAATGCAAAAGAAAAATACTTTACTTATAATTTAATCACTATGAAAGCATATAGTCGGGCATTTACTAGACAGAAAAATTACAGTAAAGCAGTGTGAGACTGCTAGAATATAAAACGTTGTAACGAGATGAATGTAAATATGATAGAGCATCAGCGTAATATATTAGCTGCATTAGGAATAGATCTTTGGGTTTCTAAGGGGAGTGCTTGTCAGACATTTACACATACATCTTTATATCGGGATGTTGCTCAGTCAGGAATGTCGACTGAGATCATTATTCCCCAGCCAGTTCAGCAGCAACAAGAAATAGCAGTACAACTCAAGTCACAGCCAAATCCGGTAGTTCCTGAAATAGTGCAGAATGGGCAGCAACAGTCTCAGGTTGCTCAGGTAGAGACACAAACTGAAAAAGCAGAGCCAGCACAACAACTGGAAATTCCTGCATTTGCATTGCAGGCGATCTCTACTGAACATTGTGTAATTGTGGTTGATATCACAGACTTGACGACTGAGCAGAATACGCTATGGATGAATATCCAGCGTGCAATTTCACATCAGTATTATGAGTTGAAATGGCCTTTCCCTCTCAATCAGTTTCAGGATGGTCAGGCTGCCAGTATTTATATACAGGGTTTTTTAGATGCTTTAAAAGCCGACAAGCAACTTCTAAGCTTGGGAGGCTTGCCATATTTTCATGGAATGCAACTCACCCAGTTAGCAAGTTTGCAAGAGATGCTGGAACAACCCTTGTTAAAACGCCGTTTATGGCAATTTATGCAAAATAATGTCGAACAAATGGAAGTGAAATGAGTAAGAAAGTAGTCGTATTTAGCCAGATTGATCAGGATGTTCTAGCTCGTTTAAAAGCACAATATCAAGTCGTTGAGCTAAACCCTAAAAATGGTGATATTAATGAGCAGATTCGGATTGAAGTTGCTAATGCCGATGCCATGATTGGGGCGGGGCGTTTATTAAATGAATCCAATTTATCGACGGCAAAACAGTTAAAAATCATATCAACAGTGAGTGTTGGTTATGATAATTACGATCTTGATTACCTAAATCAGCAAAAAATATGGTTGTCAAACACACCACATGTTTTGACAGAGACTACGGCAGATCTTGCATTTACTTTGTTGGTAAGCGCAGCAAGAAAAGTGCCATCACTTGATCTTTGGACCAAACAGGGTAACTGGAAACGAACGGCTGGTATTGAGCAATTTGGACAGGATATTTTTGGCAAAACCTTGGGAATTATTGGCTTGGGTAATATTGGTGCTGCGGTTGCAAGACGAGGTTTTTATGGCTTCAATATGAATGTTTTATATCATAATCGTAGAGAAAAACTGGAAATGGCACAGCCGTTAAGTGCTCAATATAGAAGCCTGGAAGATTTGCTTGGACAATCGGACTTTGTTGTTGTTGCAGTTGATTTAAATGCGGAATCTAAATCCTTGATCGGTGCTGATGAGTTAAATCTTATGCAGCCACATGCAGTACTGGTCAATATCGCACGTGGTTCTGTTGTTGATGAGCAAGCCTTAATTGAAGCATTAAAATCCAGAAAGATTTTCGCTGCTGGTCTGGATGTATACCAACAAGAACCATTATCAGAATCAGAACTATTTAAACTGGATAATGTGGTTACCATGCCGCATGTTGGGTCTGGAACTGTTGCAACCCGTAAAAAAATGGCTGAACTTGCTTATAAAAATCTGGTCACGGCATTAAATGATCAAATTCCGCAATATTTGGTTAACCCTGATTTTGTATAATTTTGAGATAAATGAATAACACTTCATTGCAAATTTATCCAGTTTTCAATGTTATAGTTAAATTAAATATTCTTAGAGTGTGTAATATTGAAGCGTATCTTGTTAACAATAAGCTTATGTTTTAGTACCGCATGGAGCTCGGCAGAAGGCTTCCATACTTTTACACCCTCACAATTTGTTGTACCTGAAATTGGCGGTGGCGTTGGAATTATCGATCAACAAAGAGAAAAAATGATCGGCGAAAAAGTCTATCGACAAATACAGAATCAGTTGCCACTAATCCATGACCCTTGGCTTGAAGATCACTTTATGGTGCTCTTCAGTCAACTTCTGAGTCAAACACAATTAGGTCAGCCGATCGGCTTGCTGATTGTAAGTGATCCCCAGATCAACGCTTTTGCTGTACCAGGTGGTCTATTTGCTTTAAATACAGGAATGATCACCTCAGCACGAAATATGGATGAAGTTGCGGGTGTGATGGGGCATGAGATAGCTCACGTAGCACAACGTCATTATAGTCGCTCCAAAGAAGCTTTTAAGGGGCAAAGCCTGTTGGCTTTAGCAGGTATTATTGTTGGTGCTGCATTGGCTGCAACGTCTGATGGTGATGCGGGTGGGGCTGTTATGCTGGGTACTCAAGCTGCTTTAATGGATAAACAGCTTAGTTATAGTCGTGATCAGGAACGTGAAGCAGACCGTATAGGAATGCAGTTCATGGATAGGGCTGGTTATAATCCGCAAGCAATGGCCGACTTTTTTGAAAGTATGAATCGTTCAACCAGTCAGCTGAGTTTTTTACCAGATTTTTGGTTGACCCACCCTTTGACAACTGAACGTATGAGCGAAGCTCGTCTGCGAGCGAAACAGTTTCCTCCGATTCCTTATAGTAATACCAGACAGGAATTTGCGATTTTGAAGTGGTATACCTATGTTATTTCAGATCAGGTGTCTGAGGAGCAGGTGCTGGTATTGGCCAAACAGAAAAATATTGCGGGGACTCTGGCAGCCAGTGCATTTTATCTAAAACGTGGGGATTATGATAAGGCTCAGCAATGGCTCGATATATCAAAAGAATTGAAGCCATCACATAACCTGATTAGTATTTTGCAGGCAAGTATTTTACTTGGACAGAATAAACTGGATGATGCCTATCAGGCTATTGTCAGTAAACAACGCATCATGCCGGAAAATAGAGCTTTAGCGTATAAATTGGCCGAAGTGTTAATTCGTCAAAATAAAGCCAAAGATGCCGAGAAGATCATTAATTCATTTGTGACGAAAAATTATCGTGATGTAACTGGTTGGCAGTTATTACAACAGGCTGCCAGTATGGATAAGCAAAATCCTATGCGTACAGTTAATGTGCTGCGTTATCGTGCAGAAAGTCAATATTGGTCGGGTCAGGAGGAAAATGCAATTAAATCATTGTTGCATGCACAAAGACTGGCAAAAAATAATGAATCAGCTTCAACAAAAATTTCTGAACGGTTAAAAGTGATGCAATCTGAACGGCAATTACGTATTTAATGCATACACAACGGCAAAGCTTGATAAGCGAGAGCTAGTTACCGAGTAAGATAACCATTATTATAAATTTTAACCAAAAATATTATTTAGAAATAAGATAATGAAC